>NZ_JADYTX010000012.1 GCF_021531475.1 Fusobacterium perfoetens
ATAACAGTTTGTAGGGGAGTTCTGATACTCCCCTATAAAAATGGCTATTTATCAACTGTTTGTTGTGACATAGCCTTAATTTTAATAAAATTCTTTTGTAATTTCTTTAATCCAAGCAAATACTCTATCAGGAGTTTCATCATCTTGGTTATTTTCATCAAGGGCAAGACCTACGAATTTATCTCCGATAACAGCTTCGCTCTCTTTATAAAGATATCCTTCATTAGAAGTCATTCCGATAACTTCTCCACCTCTTGCTGTAACTATATCATATAGTTTTCTCATACCTTCAACAAAAGATTCTCCAAAAGTAAATTGGTTTCCAAGTCCTACAAGAGCGACTTTCTTATCAGTAAAATCCATATTTTCAAGTTCACTTCTATGGCTTTCCCAATCTCTTTGTAATTCTCCAACTCCATAAGTAGGTGTTACAAGGATAAGATTTTTATAATTTTCAATCTCTCCAATACCGTCAGCCACATTAAATATTTCGTGGTCGATTTTTCTTAAGTTAAAATCTATTTCATCTGCAATAGCCTCTGTTTTACCAGAAGTTGTTCCATAAAATACTCCTATTTTTTCCATTTTTTTCTCCTTTATTATTTTAAATTACAAATATCTTTTATAACTTCACCAGCTATAATAAGACCTGCCACTGATGGCACAAAAGAAATACTTCCAACATTCACAGATTTTTCTCTGCTTCCCTCTTCATTAATAGGTTTTATTGGATTTTCCTTTGAGTATAAAACTTTTAATTTTTTAATTCCTCTTGCTTTTACCTCTTTTCTAATTACACGAGCCAAAGGGCAAACAGAGGTTTTTGATATATCAGCTATCTCCAATAAAGTTGGGTCAAGTTTGTTTCCAGTCCCCATTGATGAAATTATTGGGATACCAAGTCTAGCACTATTTTCTATAATGCTAAGTTTAGAAGTGACCATATCAATAGCATCAACTATATAAGTATAATTTTTATTTTCAAAAAATTTATCACTGTTTTCTTTTAGATATTTTTCGTTGATTTTATTGATTTTAATATCAGGATTTATAGATTTAGCTCTTTTTTCGATAAGGTCAGTCTTTCTTTCTCCAACAGTATCCATTGTGGCTATAATCTGTCTGTTAATATTAGTTATATCCACAGTGTCGTAGTCAACGATTGTTAATTCTCCAACACCACCACGAACTAATCCTTCAACTACATATCCTCCCACTCCTCCAAGTCCAAAGACAAGTACATGGGAATTTTTAAGTTTTTCTAAATTTTCTTTTCCAATTAATAATTCTTCTCTTTTAAATATCATTTTTCTCCAATTTTTTATCAGTATGTTCTATAAGTTCTTTAAAAGTTATAATATGTATTGCCTCAGCGTAAGGGATAGACACTCCAAATCCAACTTCAATCTCACTTATAATATTTGCTATATCAAAAGAATCAGCACCTAAATCTTTGAATAAATCTGCATCATCTACGATAGATGAATAGGGGATTTCAAGTTGTTCCTCTATTATTTTTTTAATTCTTTCTATTTGATTTAATTCCATAGATTTCACTTCCTTAATAATTTACTGCTAATATATTATATAATATTTAGAGAAAAATTTAAAGTATAAATTCCATAATTGTTATGATTAAAGAGTTTTATATAATTAAAAATTACTCCATATTCCAGAAATCTGATTTAGTGAATAAGAAAATAAAAAATTACTCCAGACTTCAATAAGTTGATTAACTACGGCTTATCTCACTAAAAGCATAAAACTCACTACGCTCAAACAGTTATGCTTTTTAGCGTTCGATAATTCCTTGTTAATCTAACTTCTTTCAGTAATTTTCGTAATTTTTTAAATTTTCTTTATTAGGTAGAATGTAACTTTTAATATAATTTTAAATAAAGAAATCCTTAATTATATTAATAATTATGGGATAGATTGCCACCACAGTTACAAGTCTAAAAAACTGCATTGTGGCTACCTTAGGAGTATCAGCTCCAAGTTCACTAGCAATTATAGATATATCAGACATTCCACCGGGAGCTGTTGCAAAAAGAGAAGTCTCTACACTAAAATCAGTTATCTTATAAATTAAAATTCCAAGTAAAAGATTCATCAAACAAAATCCCATAATTACAATTCCAACAGGAATAAAAATTTCTTTAAGGCTTACAATATCTCCAAGTGTCATCTTAGCTCCAATTAAAGCTCCAGCTAATACTTGGATAAGTTGTCTTAGTCTTAGTGGCATAAAAGCGTTGCTAGAATAAATATTATAAATAGCAGTAGCCACCATTGATAAAGTCATAGCACCAGATGGAATATTTAATATTTTTCCAATAACTCCTCCGATAGCTCCTATAACTAAAGTTATAAATACCTTTACAAATTTTTCTTTTTGGCTAAGATATAAGAAAGTATCTTCTTTGGAAGTATCAACTTTAGGAACAGTATTTTTTATATTTCCTTTTGATTTATTAAAGTTTTTTACAATTATTTTTATAAGTGCAGGGATAAGACTTACCACAGATATAAGACGTACCATTTGAAGTAAGGCTACCTTAGATGAGTCAGCTCCAAAATCATAAGAGATAATTGTCATATCAGTTAAACCTCCGGGAGCTGTTGCAAATAGAGCTGTTACCATATCAAGTGGTGTAAACTTATAAATAAAATATCCCATTAGAAAATTAACAATTCCCATTAAAATTACCATAATAAGACTTGGCAAGAAAATATTTTTAAGTCCTTTTACATCATTGGCTGTAATTTTTGCACCAATAAATGTTCCAGTAGAGATTTGGGCGATAATTTTATATGATTGTGGTAAATCAGCATTATTTGTTAATATGTTAAAAATAGCCACAGCAAATAAAGAGCCTATCATAGCACCTGCAGGAACTTTAAGTTTAAGAGCTATCATAGCACCGATAAGTCCTACCAATAAAGTAATTATAAAAAACATATCCCCTCACCCCTTTGTATACACCGCTTTTAATATAATTATACTACAAGAAAATACAAAAATAAAGTATAATATAGTAAAATAAAATGATTTTGGAGGATAGTTATGTTAAATATAGAAAATATTCATCATGTTGCAATAATAGCGTCAGATTACAAAAAATCAAAGGAGTTTTATACAAAAATTTTAGGTTTCCAAATAGAAAAGGAAACTTACAGAGAAGAGAGAGACTCTTATAAATTAGATTTAAAAATAAATGGACTTTATCAAATAGAGCTTTTTTCTTTTCCAAATGCTCCAAAAAGAGTTACTAACCCAGAGGCAAGAGGTCTAAGACATCTAGCTTTTCAAGTGGCTGACTTAGAAAAAGAGGTAGAAGAGTTAAATAAAAATGGAATATCAACAGAGCCAATAAGAGTTGATGAGGTTACAGGAAAAAGATTTACTTTTTTTAGAGATCCAGATGATTTACCACTAGAATTATATGAAAAATAAAAAAAGAACTGTTGCATTTTTTAGAAGTAGGTAATAAAAAGTTTAATCTACTTTCTAATTTTGCAACAGTCCTTTTAAATTAAAATATTTTTATCTCATCTCCAGTATTTAAAGAACAGCTTAAGAAATCCTTGTCATTTTTAATAAGCTCAACTATTTTTTCACCAGAACAGTGAGAGAAACCAAGAAGTTTAACTCCAAGTTTTTTAAGTTCTACTAAAGTTTTAGCAAGACGTTCATCACTAGCCTCTACAAGATGTGTTCCCCCATAAACTGCACATATATCCATATTAAATCTTTCTTTTATAGTTGATAGTATATTTAAAATCCCTGGGTGAGAGCAACCTGTAACTACAACAAGTCCCTCATCAGTTTTTATAACCAAAGATATCTCATCACGAAAATCATCTATTTGAATTTTTCCATCTCTTTCCACTACAAATCTAGCTGGACTTTTTTCAAAATCATAATTTCTTTTAAAATTACCAACTAAATAAACATTTTCTTGTAGCTCTAGCATATCATCACAGATAATATGTTCAATCCCATTACCTTCTAAGAAATCTTTATTAAATCCACAACCAAGATAAGTGTATTTCATTCCATCAAAAGAGTATTTAGGGTCAAAATAATTTTTTCCAGTGATAAGTTTTTTGATTTTAAAATTGTCTACCAAATCTAAAAATCCACAAGAGTGGTCATAGTGAGAGTGGCTACAAATTACAGTATCGATTTTTGATAAGTCGATATTCATTTTTCTAGCATTTTTTATAAATTTATCTCCACCGCTACAATCAAATAGATAAGATTTATCATCAACAGTCACAAAAAAAGATAATCCGTGTTCAAAAGCTAAAGCACGATTTCTCGAACCAGTATTTTCCAATAAAGTTTTTATAGTTATCATTTTTTCCTCCAAGTTTTTTATTAGATTATACCACATCTTGTTAAAAAGTGATTTAATTTTTAAGAAAGTGTTTACAATTTGCTCTATTTCTAATGAAAAATAAAAAATATATATAAATCCTTGAAAAAATGCAATGAAAGGACTATAATCAAATTGCTGGAGAGAATAGGAGATGATTTTTGATGAAAGAACATAAATATGTAAACTTTTCTCAGGAGGCAGACGTACACTATATAATAAATAAATATCATAAAAAAGAGCACGAGGCTGTAAAAGAATATCTTGAGACTTTAAAAGGTCAAAAAAATTTAACTCATGATGAAGTTTTTGCTTTAATAGAGAAAAATTTAAAATTCAAAAAAATAGCTAAGTAGTTTACTTTGATTAAATATATTTTTTAATTTATAGCTCCAGTACAAAGAGGGGTTGTTGCAAGTTTAAGAATATATGATTAAAAATTATTATAAATTTTGTAATTTTTAATTTATATTTTTATTTTCTAAGAGTGCAATAACTCCATTTTTTTATATTAAAAATACTTGTAATATGATATAATATTGTGAAAAATAAAAGCACGAAAGGAAGTTTATGAAAAAAGAAGAGAGAATAAAAGAGCTAAGAGAACTTATAGAAAAATATAGTTACTATTATTATACATTAAACGAAAGTCTTATCTCTGACGTAGAGTTTGACAAGCTTTTAAAAGAGTTAGAAGAGTTAGAAAAAGTAAATCCACAATATTCGATGTTTGACTCACCAACAATGCAAGTAGGGTCAAGCCTTAAGAATACAAAATTTAGTAAAGTTACTCATAAAGAAAAGATGTTAAGCCTTTCTAATAGTTATAATATTGGAGAGATAGAGGATTTTATAAAAAGAGTGGATAAACTTTTGGAAAATAGAAAAAAACCAAGCTATGTCCTAGAAGTTAAACTAGACGGACTTTCAATTAGTGTAACCTATAAAGATGGAAAACTTGTTCAAGGGGTTACAAGAGGAGATGGAGTAATTGGAGAGGATGTAACAGAAAATATTTTACAAATCCAAAGTATTCCAAAATTCTTAAAAGAAAAAATTGATATAGAGGTAAGGGGAGAAATCGTTTTACCAATCAGCAAATTCCAAAAAATAAATGAAAAAAGATTAGCTAATGGTGAAGAGATATTTGCAAACCCAAGAAATGCGGCGAGCGGTACATTAAGACAACTTGACCCAGAGATAGTAAAAGAAAGAGGTCTTGATTGTTATTTCTATTTCGTTGTTGGTGGAGAAAAATATGGTATCAAAACTCATAGAGAGGCTTTTGATTTCATAGAAAAAATTGGTCTTAAGACAACAGGAATTGACGAAGTATTAACATCAGTTGAAGAGATAGATAAACGTATTGAGTATTGGAAAGATGCAAGAGAGAAACTAGACTATGAAACAGACGGAATGGTTTTAAAAGTAAACGAGATAGAGTATTGGGAAGTTTTAGGAAATACTACAAAATCTCCTAGATGGGCAATAGCATATAAATTCCCAGCAAAACAAGTGTCAACAAAACTTTTAGGTATTACTTGGCAAGTTGGAAGAACTGGAAAAGTTACACCAGTGGCAGAACTTGAAGAGGTAGAAGTATCAGGTAGCCGTGTAAAAAGAGCTAGTCTTCACAACTTTGATGAAATAGTTAGAAAAGATATTAAAATTGGAGATAAAGTATTTATAGAAAAGGCAGCTGAGATTATACCGCAAGTTGTAAAATCTATAAAAGAACTTAGAACTGGAGAGGAACAAGAGGTTTTAGCACCTACAACTTGCCCAATCTGTGGAACAGCACTGGAAAAAGAAGAGGGGCTTGTGGATCTAAAATGTCCTAACCCAAGTTGCCCTGCAAAAGTTCAAGGAAGATTTGAATATTTTGTATCTCGTGATGGAATGAATATAATAGGTCTTGGTCAAAAGATAGTTGAAAGATTTTTAGAGCTAGGTTACTTAAATGATGTAACAGATATTTATAGACTTTCAGAACATAGAGAAGAGATGGAAGCCTTAGAAAAAATGGGTAAAAAAAGTGTAGAAAATCTTTTAAACTCAATCGAAGAAAGTAAACAAAGAGAGTATTCAAAGGTTTTATACTCACTTGGTATCCCAGAAGTTGGAAAATTTATGGCAAATCTTTTAGCTGACGAAAGCGGTAGCATAGATAGACTTATGGAAATGACAAAAGATGAGCTACTTATGATAAATGGAGTTGGAGAAAAAGTGGCTGATTCTATTATAAATTTCTTTGCAAGTGAAGAAAATTTAGAGATAATAGAAAAATTAAAAGGCTTTGGTTTAAACTTTTCTGGGGAAAAACAGTCTAAGGTAGAGAAGAACGTTTTTGAAGGAAAAACTTTTTTAGTCACTGGAAAGCTAACTAAATTTACAAGAGAGGGGATAAAAGAGGAGATAGAGAAGTTCGGAGGAAAAAATCTATCTGCTGTAAGTAAAAACTTAGATTATTTAATAGTCGGAGAAAAAGCTGGAAGTAAACTTAAAAAAGCCCAAGAAATTGGTACTATAAAAATAATTACTGAAGATGAATTTTTTAACATTGTAAGTGAAAAAGAGTAATAATTTGACTATTAAATAAGATTATGATATATTAATTATGTATAATTGTAAAAACTAGAATGGAGAGGAAATGAAAATATGATAACTGGTCTATTGAAGATGATTTTTGGTACTAAAAACGACAGAGAGATAAAAAGAATTCAAAAGAAAGTAAAAATGATTAACGCCTTAGAAGGAGATTATTCAAAACTTACTGATGAAGAATTAAAAGCTAAAACTGAAGAGTTTAAAGCTAGACTTGCAAAAGGTGAAACTTTAGATGATTTATTAGTAGAAGCTTTTGCAGTAGTAAGAGAAGCATCAAAAAGAGTTTTAGGAATGAGACACTATGATGTGCAACTTATCGGAGGAATTGTTCTTCACGAAGGAAAAATCACAGAGATGAAAACAGGAGAAGGAAAAACATTGGTTGCCACTTGTCCAGTTTACTTAAATGCTCTTACTGGAAAGGGAGTTCATATAATCACAGTTAATGACTACCTAGCAAAAAGAGACAAGGAACAAATGGGAAGAGTTTATGAATTCTTAGGTCTTACAACTGGAGTTATTCTTAATGGACTAGAAAATGAAGAGAGAAAGAAAGCTTATCAAGCTGATGTAACTTATGGAACTAACTCTGAATTTGGATTTGACTACCTAAGAGATAATATGGTAGGAAGATTAGAAGATAAAGTTCAAAGAAAATTAAACTTCTGTATAGTAGACGAAGTTGACTCAATATTAATTGACGAAGCTAGAACACCACTTATCATATCTGGTGCTGCTGAAAATACAGCAAAACTATATCAAACTTTCTATAAAATAGCTACTTTCCTTGAAAGAAGTAGAGAAACAGAAAAAATAACAGATGTTAAAAAGAAAAAAGAAATGAACATTCCAGATGAAGTTTGGAAAGATTATGAAGTTGATGAAAAAGCAAAAAATATCGTTCTAACTGAAAAAGGTATTAAAAGAGTTGAACAAATGCTTAATATAGAAAATCTTTATTCTCCAGAAACAATCGAATTAACTCACTACTTAATGCAATGTTTAAAAGCAAAAGAGTTATTTGAAAGAGATAAAGATTATTTAATCAGAGAAAATGAAGTAGTAATAATAGACGAATTTACAGGAAGAGCTTTAGAGGGAAGAAGATATTCTGACGGTCTTCACCAAGCAATCGAAGCTAAAGAGGGAGTAAAAATAGCTGGAGAAAACCAAACTCTTGCATCTATCACTTTACAAAACTACTTTAGAACGTATGAAAAACTTTCTGGTATGACAGGTACAGCTGAAACAGAAGCTACTGAGTTTATGTTTATCTATGGATTAGCTGTTGTAATTATCCCTACAAATAAACCAGTTATAAGAAAAGACAACGGAGATATAATCTACAAAACTCATGAAGAAAAAATCGAAGCTATCGTTGCAAAAATAAAAGAACTTTATGATAAAGGACAACCAGTATTAGTTGGTACAATCACTATTCAAGGTTCAGAACTTTTATCAAACGAATTAAAAAAATTAAATATACCTCACAATGTATTAAATGCTAAGTTCCACGAAAAAGAAGCTGAAATCGTTGCTCAAGCAGGAAGATACAAAGCTGTAACTATTGCTACAAACATGGCAGGTAGAGGGACTGACATAATGCTTGGAGGAAATCCAGAATTTATGGCAAAATCAGTTGCTAAATCACAAGAAGAATATGATGAGTTATTAGGAAAATATAGAACTCAATGTGAAGAAGAAAAAGAAAAAGTAAAATCACTTGGAGGATTATATATTCTTGGAACTGAAAGACACGAATCAAGAAGAATTGATAACCAATTGAGAGGAAGATCTGGAAGACAAGGAGACCCAGGAGAATCTCAATTCTATCTATCTCTTGAAGATGATTTAATGAAACTATTCGGTTCTGACAGAGTAAAAACTGTTATGGAAAAATTAGGAATGGAAAGAGGAGAACAAATCACTCATAGAATGATAACAAAAGCTATTGAGAACGCTCAAAAGAAAGTTGAATCAAGAAACTTTGGAATCAGAAAATCTTTACTTGAATTTGACGACGTAATGAACAAACAAAGAGAGGCAATCTATGCAAGTAGAAATGAAGCTCTTTCTAAAGATGACTTAAAAGAAACAATAATTGCAATGCTAAGAGGAAGTATCCAATCAGCAGTAATCGAAAGATTTGTTGGAGAATATAAAGAAGAGTGGGATATAAAAGGTCTTGCTGAATTCTTAGAAGAAAAATATGGATATGTAATAGAAAACTTAGATGATTATAAAGCTTATGGTATTGAAGAATATGCCGATAAATTAGCTGATGAGTTAGAAGCAAAATATAACGAAAAAGAAGCAGAAATCACTCCAGAAATAATGAGACAAATTGAAAAATATGTTTTATTAGAAGTTGTTGATAACAGATGGAGAGAACACCTTAAAGCTCTAGATGGTTTAAGAGAGGGAATTTACTTAAGATCTTATGGACAAAGAGACCCTATCGTTGAATATAAATTACTTTCTGGAGATTTATATGGAAAAATGCTAGAAACAATAAAAAGAGAAACAACTTCTTATATGTTTAAAGTAATGGTAAGAAATCCAGAAGACGAGGCTAAAATAGAACAAGTTGAAGTTGAGGATTTAACAAAAGAAGAAGATAACGTAAATATTGGTGGACCAGATAATCCAGACGCACCTTGTGCTTGTGGAAGTGGAAAACCTTATAATAGATGTTGCGGAAGATAAAAAAGAAACTAATAAAGGTATGGTGATAAAATGAAAAAAGCTTTACTAATAATGTCAGTTTTAGTTTTAGGTGCTTGTAGCTCTCTAAAAAATAACGAAAGACAAGTTACAACAGATGAGATGAAAAACTGGGAACAAACTATATCAAAAGCTGTAGTAGAAAGTGCTTATATATCAGATGAATATGGAAATGAAGATCCAATCTATTACTTAAGAAAAACTGGTAAAATGTCAGAAAAAGATTTTAACTTCTTAAGTACACTAACTACTAAAAAAGAGATGGACGAGGAAGATATAGAAAAATTCCAAAAACTTTTAAATAAATATCCAAATAAAATAGATAGAAAATTCTTCTTAGAAGATACTAACTTAAAAAATCCAAAAGGATTAGTTGATAAAATGGTAGCAGATTCTCGTCTTAGAATGGCTAACCCATCAAACCACATAGCAACTCAAGTGGCTAGTGAAGAAGAGTGGCAAGATATAGTTACTCTTTCTCAAAAATCTGATTTAGATGAAAAAGATACTAAAAAATTAAGAAAACTTTTAAATAAATTTATAAAAAGAAAAGAGTTCTTTGATGAAAGAAGTTGGTACGGAGCTGAGATCTCTGAAAGATTAGAAGAGATAGTAGGAAAAGCAAAAGTTGGATATGAAGATAAAAAACAACTTAACAATATAAATGCAAAAGCATTATACATAGCTTATCCTGATTATTTATCACCATTAGAAAGATGGAAAGATTAATTTAGATGGCGTCTTCAAGACGCCATTTTTTGATGAAAAACCAATAAATCACTTTAAAATTTTAGTAAAAAATGGTAAAATCTATATAAGTATATAAATAAGACACAAATGGGTAGAAGAAAGGAGAACTTTTATGATTATAGTAACTGGAGCAGCAGGATTTATAGGAAGTGCTTTTATATGGAAATTAAATGAAATGGGAATAAATGATATCTTAGCTGTTGACAAAATGAGAACTGAGGATAAATGGTTAAACTTAAGAAAAAGAGATTATGCTGATTGGGTAGATAGAGATGATCTTTTTGCTTGGTTAGAAGATCCAGAAAATGCTAAAAAAATAACAGGAGTTGCTCACTTTGGAGCTTGTTCAGCTACAACTGAAAAAGATGGAGATTATTTAATGAGCAATAACTATGGATATACAAAAAAATTATGGGAGTTCTGTGCAAAACAAAATATAAACTTTGTAAATGCTTCATCAGCAGCAACTTATGGAGCTGGAGAGTTAGGATATGATGATGATATATCTGTAGAAGAATACAAAAAACTTATGCCATTAAATAAATATGGATATTCAAAAAAATTATTTGATGACTGGTCATTTAAACAAACAAAAACTCCAAAACAATGGATAAGCTGTAAATTCTTTAATGTTTATGGACCACAAGAATATCATAAAGGAAGAATGGCGTCAATGGTATTCCATACATTTAACCAATATAAAGAAAATGGAAAAGTAAAACTTTTTAAATCTCATAAAGAGGGATTTGGTGACGGAGGACAACTTAGAGATTTCGTTTATATAAAAGATATTGTTGATGTATTATATTTCTTCTTAACTGAAAAAGTAGAATCTGGAGTATACAATCTTGGAACTGGAGAGGCTAGAAGTTTTAGAGATCTGTCAATGGCTACTATGGAGGCAGCTGCTGGTAAAAAACTAAATGAAAAAGAAGTTATTGAATATGTTCCTATGCCAGAAGATTTAAGAGGAAAATATCAATATTATACAAAAGCTGAGATGGCTAAACTTGCAAGAACTGGTTATAATAAAAAATTCCATACTCTAGAAGAGGGAGTTTATGACTATGTTGTAAATTACCTTGCAAAAGAAGACCCATATCTATAGGAGGAAGTTTTAGATGAATCCATTTTTACTAGTAATAATTCTTGGGATAGTAGAAGGAGTTACAGAATTTTTGCCAGTTAGTAGTACTGGACATATGATTTTAGTGGAGAAATTTATAAACAGTCCCTATGTAACAAAAGCTTTTATGGATAACTTTTTGATAATAGTTCAACTTGGAGCGATACTTTCTGTTGTAATTTATTTCTGGAATGATATTCACCCTTTTGTAAAATCAAGAGAGGTCTTTGCTCAAAGATTAAATCTTTGGAGTAAAGTTATAGTTGGAGTTATACCAGCAGGAGTTTTAGGACTTTTATTAGATGATTATATTACAGAGTTTTTCTTAGGAAATACAACAGTAGTAGCGATTACTCTTATTCTTTATGGAATAATTTTCTGTTTCATCGAGGGAAAAATAAAAAAAGCTAATCCAATAACAAAGATAGAAGATATACCTTATAAATTAGCACTAGCTGTTGGATTTTTCCAATGCCTTGCTATGATACCAGGGACATCTCGTTCAGGTTCAACAATAATCGGTGCATTACTACTTGGACTTGCTAAAGGAGTAGCAGCAGAATTTTCATTTTTCTTAGCAATCCCAACAATGATGGGAGCTACACTTTTAAAAGTTGTAAAAAATGGTCTATCTTTTACACCATTAGAGTGGCAACTATTAGGAATAGGTTTTGTAGTATCTTTTATAGTTGCTTATGTAGTAATAAAATGGTTTATGGGATATATCAAAACTAAAACTTTTAGATTATTTGGAATATACAGAATAATATTAGGAATATTGGTTTTATTATTTTTAAGATAATAAAATTTTAAATATTGGGAAGGAGAATCTATGAATAAAGAGATTTTTTTGGAAATGATAGCTAAGGGAAGAACTTACAAAGTAACCGACATTCATTTATCAGTAGATGAATTTCCAATTTTTAGGGTAAATGATAAAATATATAGATTTGAAGAGTATGAGGCTCTTACAAAAGAGGGGATTGAATCACTAGCTGAGGAGATTTTAACTTTTGAAGAGAGAGAAAGATTAGATGAAGAAAAAGAGATAGATCTGTCTTTTAGAGATTTAAGTGGAAATTGTAGAATAAATATATTTTACGAAAGGGGAAATCTTTCTTTTGCAGTAAGAATCATAAGAGATGAAATTCCTACAATAGAGGAGTTAAATCTAAGTGTAAAAGTAAATGATTTCTTTGATGAAAGACAAGGTTTAATAATTGTCTGTGGAAAAACAAGCTCTGGAAAAACTAGCACAATATCAGCTATGCTTAATAAATACAACAATGAAAATTGTTATAATATTTTAACATTGGAAGATCCTATCGAATATATTCACAAGAATAATAAATCTATAATAAGACAAAGAGAGATAGGAAAAGATGTAAAAAGTTATAAAGAGGGAATAAAATCAGCTCTAAGACAAAATGTAGATGTTATTATGATTGGAGAGTTAAGAGATAGAGAAAGCGTAGAAATGGCTTTAACTGCTGCTGAGACTGGTCACATTGTAATTACAACTCTACATTCAAACAGTGTAATTGATACAGTAGATAGACTTATTGGAATGTTTGGAGAGGAAAAAAGAGATTTTATCCAAAGACTTGTGGCATTAAATCTTATAGGAGTTATTCATCAAGAGTTTACAACTGGTATAGATGATGAGGCTCAACCTATAAAAGTTCCTATTTGTGAGATAATGTATATGAATAGTGGTATACAAAATCTTATAAAAAATGGAAAAATTTCACAAATATCTTCATTTATAGATGTCAGTGGAAGAAAAGGAATGCTTAATAAACAAGAATCTATAAAAGAACTTTATAGAGCTAAAAGATTTACAACTGAGCAATTTGAAAAAGAGATTAAAAATTTAAGAAAGATTTAATAGGAGTATGATTTGGAAATAAGATTGGACTTTGAGGCAAAGGAAAATACCATATATGAGTTTAAAAAAGTTCTTTTGCCTGAAGAAGATATAGATATTTTAGAGGTAAAGACCATAGAAGAAACTAAAGATTATATATCTTTGGAACTTTCTTGTGGAAATAGAAAAAAAATCTTTACTTTAAAAAATTATACAGATAGAATGGTAGACCAAAAAACAGTTATGGTAAAGGCTGGACTTTTACTTTTGTTTGATAAAGTTTATCCTTGGGGGGCTTTGGTTGGTGTTAGACCTACAAAACTTATAAGAAGATATCTTATTATGGGGTATACTTATGATGAGATTGATGAGATTTTAGAAAAACTTTATTTTGTGTTTCCTGAAAAAAGAAAACTTCTTATAGAGGTAGTGAAAAAAGAAAATGAATACCTAAACCCAAAAGGTATAAATATGTATGTAGGTATTCCTTACTGCCCTACAAGATGTAAATATTGTTCTTTCGCCTCATACGAGATAAATAGCAAACTTGGTAACTATTATGACGATTTTGTAAAAACTCTTATTGAGGAGATAAGACTTACTGGTGAGATGCTAAAAGATAAAGATGTAAAGATAGAATCTTTATATTTTGGTGGAGGTACACCAAGTATCTTAAAAGAAAAAGATCTAAAAGATATCTTAGAGGAACTTTATAAAAATATAGATCTTAGTCATTTAAAAGAATTTACATTCGAGGCTGGAAGAGAGGATACTCTTACGAAAGAAAAGTTAGAAATATTAAAAGAGATGAAAGTGGATAGAGTAAGTCTTAATCCACAGACTTTTAATGAAAAAGTTTTGAAAGAGCTTAATAGAAATTTTGATAAAAAACATTTTGATGAGATGTTTAGAGAGATAAAAAAACTTGGTTTTGTGGTAAATATGGACTTTATAATCGGTCTTCCGGGAGAGAGTGTTGAGGATATACTAAATACTTTTGAAACTGTAAAGGGATATGATATAGATAATCTTACTATACATTTCTTAGCTATAAAAAATGGTTCAACTCTTATTAAAAATAAATATAGAATAACTGAGATTGAAAGCCAAAGAATAGAGGATAAAATAAGAGAGGTAGTAGAGGAAAAAAATCTGAAACCATATTATCTATACAGACAAAAAAATAGTATGAACTGGGGAGAAAATCTTGGTTACTCTATTGAGGGAAAAGAATCTATATTTAATATAGAGATGATAGAGGAAAATCAATCAACTATCGGTCTTGGTGGAGGAGCTATCAGTAAAAAAGTAGAGATGATAGACGAAACAAGATTTTCAATAGTTAGATATATAAATCCAAAAGACCCATATATGTATATCTGTGAATTAAAAGACAGAATGAAACAAAAAGAGGAGTTATTTAAGAATTTATAAAAGGGGGAACATATGAAAAAAATCTATTTATTAATATGTAACTTTTTTATTATATTTTCTCTAGCTTTTTCACTGCAAAGTGAATACAAAGTAATCTATAGCGATAAAGGTTCAGGAAAACTTGATATCAATATTGCAAAACAAGAGGATATGTTAAAAGCTGGAGTGGCACCAAGTTATGTTTCAAAGATAATAAGTTTTAGAGATAAAAAAGGTGGCATAGAATCTCTTGATGAGCTTGATAGAATAAATGGTATAGGTAAGAAAACTTGTAAAAAACTTGAAAAATATTTTTTCGTAGGAGATAATTACAAGATAAATCCCCTTAAAATTAATAAAGCTGATGAAACTTTATTAAAATATTATGGCTTTTCAAAAGAGGAGATAAAGGCTATCCAAAAACTTAAAAAAGAAAATAAATATATAAGAAATAATATAGAATTAAGAAAAATTTTATCTAAAAAAAGCTATAACAAATACAAAGACTTATTTAGATATGATAGATATTAGGAGGAAAAATTGAAAAGTAGAATAATAAGAGGAGTTAGTAAAAACGCTAGATTTTTTGTAATAAACTCAACAGATGTAGTACAAAAGGCTTTAGAAATTCATAAATGTAGTCCAACAGCAATCGCTGGTTTTGGAAGATTTTTAACAGCAGGTCTTATAATGGGAGCATCACTTAAAGGAGATGATAAACTTTCTCTTATAACTGATACAGATGGACCAGTTAATAATATGGTTGTAACAGCAGACGCAAATGGTCATATAAAAGGATATTTATCGAATCCACAAGCTGATTTACCATTAAAACCAATAGTAAATCAACCAGATGTGGCAAACTTAATCGGAAAAGGAAGTCTTAGAGTAATAAAAGATATGGGACTTAAAGAACCATACTGCGGATTATCTGAAATTCAAACTGGAGAGATTGCAACAGACATAGCTTATTATTATGTAACTTCTGAACAAACTCCAACAGTAATCGCTTTAGGAGTAGATCTTCAAGATGAAAAAACTGTAAGATCAGCTGGTGGATATATGGTACAACTATTCCCGGGAGCTGACGAAAAATTTATAGATCTTTTAGAGGCAAAAATAAAAGCTATAAGAAATGTTACAGAACTTTTCAAAGGTGGAATGGACTTAGAAAGAATAGTAAAACTTCTATATGAAGATATGAGTGATGAAACTTATCAAAAACTTGTAGAAGATTATGAAATCTTAGAAGAGAGAGAAGTATCATATTACTGTGATTGTAATAAAGAAAAATATTATAAAGGTCTAATCACTCTTGGAAAAGAAGAGATATTAAATCTTTTAGAAGAACTTGATGGAACAATAGAAACTGAATGTCACTTCTGTGGTAAAAAATATCAATTCACTAAAGAGGATTTTAAAGAGTTTTTAGAAAGCAAATAGTATTGACATATTTAAAAAAAAGATGTTATACTGTTAAAGTGTTAAAAATATAAAAAATATAGATATAGCACATCAAATATGGTGTGCTTTTTAAAAAATATCAAAAAAAAGGAGATGAGATGTCGTTACATTTATTTCATAGTCCAGTTGAAGCTATTGAGGTTATAATAAAAGGAAATTTAAAAAAAGTTTATGGAGAGATAGAGAAAGTATTCTTAACAGGGATACTTGGTGGAGTTTTTATAGGAGTAGCTGGTATAGGTCAGATTTCTATAATTCAAAATGTTAATCCTGCCAATGAAAGTTTGATGAAGTTTATAGGAGCAGCGGTGTTTCCAGTAGGACTTATTCTTTGTTTATTGCTTGGAGGAACTCTTTTTACAGGAAACTGTCTACTGTTTGTAAATTATTTTAAAAAAGACATTACTCTTAAACAGATATGGAAAAATTTATCAATCACTTGGGTAGGAAACTTCATAGGTGGAGCTGGAGTGGCATTAATAAGTTATCTAGCTGGAATGTTTGACCCAATAACAATGCAAAATACAGTAGTAAATATTGCAACAGGAAAACTGGCTTTAAGTTTTTCAAAATGTATTTTCAGTGGATTTCTTTGTAATATATTGGTTATAGCAGGGATTTGGCTTTCGACTTCTTCAAAGGATTCAGCAGGAAAGTTCTATGGTTGTTGGTTTCCTATAATGCTTTTCGTAATAAGTGGATATCAACACGTAGTTGCTAATATGTTTATAATAACTATGGCAAAATTAGTTTCACCAGAATCTATTAATTTTTTAGGAAGTTTTGTAAGTCATTTTTTACCAGTTACAATAGGAAATTTTTTATCAGGAGGAATAGTTTTTCCAATGGTATTTTATTATCTATATGTTCACAAAAAGTAAAAAAAATGAGGAAAATTTATGAAGAGGAAAATATTAAATAGTTTTGTAGCTATGGGGATAATTTTTTATTTAGGTGGTTGTACATCTTTAAAAAATTATTTTGGCAAGAGAGATATAAAAAGTGCTACTACAATTTACAATAAAGAGGGGATAACTCTTAATGGTGTAAAAAAATTAGCTGACGGAATAGAGGCAATCCCTGATTCACAAGAGGGTCTATCACTTTTTAATGTTCAGTTTACTGAGATAATATCTGAAAAAAATCGGATACTAAAGAAAGAAAAAATATCAAAAGAGGATATAGAAAAACTTACAATCTTTATCTACATAGGAGAAAAAGCTGGAGAGCTAGTTGGAAAAGTTCCAAATATAGTTTTTAATAGAGAGAAGTATCTAAATTCTAAAAAAGAGATAATAAATAGATTTGAAAGATATATTTTAGATGAAGATTATAATACTTATTCAAGAGAGGATAAAATTAGAAAAATAAAAGAGTGTAAACACATTCTAAAATATGTATCAAGTCCTAAGATTTATACTCAGAAACTTAAATTAGAAGAGGAAGTAACTATTGATGTATCTATTGTTTCTACTAGACTTGGGTATGACACTCTTTCAAATGTAATCAGAGGAGAGCTATATAAACTTTCAACAGAGAATAAAAATCTTTTATTAGATGATTATATCTATTTTAGAGGTTATGGAAAAGATAGCGAAACAGATTATCTTGTAGAATTAGAACTTTTTAAAGAAAATGTCTATACTAAGAGAGTAGCTATAGAAGAAAATGAAAATAAAGAGAAAGTGTTTATAAAAGAAAAAGAGGTTGTTTTAGAGGGGTATTACAATCTTATAAAACTTTCAGATAGAAAAGTTCTTAATAGAAGACCTTTTAAAGTTAATAAAAATTATTCTATAAAAACTGTTCAAGGGGATAATCAGTTACTTTTTGATTCAGAAAGAGAGATTGTAGAAAAAGTTATAGATGAAGAATTAAGAGATATATTTATAAGAGATATAAATTTCTTAATAAGTGATTCAAATTTATAAAATATAAAGAGAAAGCTGTTGTAAAATTGAGGAATATAGGATTAAAAATTACTACAGATTACGAAAAATTGATTTATTATAAGCTCATCTCATTAAAATCACAAAACTCGCTAACGCTCAAACAGTTGTGATTTTTAGCATTCGATATCGCTTTATAAATCTAATTTTTCTCCATAATTTCCGTAATTTTTAATCTATATTCTTTTTAATAAAAAATGAAACAGCTTTTTATATTTTTTATAAAGTAGAGGTTATTACATTTTTAATTCTATATTTCTTAAACCACATCAAATAAAAAAAGTGCTGATGAACTCAGCACTTTCTTATATTATTTAGATTCAATTAATTTCTTTTTTTACCAAATAATCCGTTAAGAATCATTGTAAGAGCACCGTCACCAGTTACGTTACAAGCAGTACCGAAACTATCTTGAAGAGCGAATACTGTAAGCATTAAAGCAACTCCTGTATCGTCAAATCCAAGAACAGATATGATGATACCGATTGATGCCATAACAGTTCCACCAGGTACTCCAGGAGCTCCAACAGCGAATATTCCAAGTAAAACAACGAATAATAACATTGTTCCAAAAGAAGGAATACTTCCATATAATATTTTTGAAACAGTCATAACGAAGAATACTTCAGTTAAAACAGATCCACAAAGGTGAGTAGTTGCTCCTAATGGAACTCCAAAATTAACTATATCTTCATCAAGTACTGGAGATTGTTTAGCACATTTTAAAGCTACTGGTAAAGTTGCAGCAGATGACATTGTTCCAACAGCTGTTAAGTAAGCTGGTCCATAATGTCTTAAAACGTCCATAGGATTACATTTATTAACTATTCCTCCGATTGTATAAAGAACTGTTAACCAAATGAAGTGTCCAATTAAAACTATTACAATAACTTTTGCGAATACTGGGAATTGTTTTATAATTACACCTTCGTAAGATAAAGTTGCAAATGTAGTAGCAACGAATACTGGAAGAATAGGAATTATTATTCTGCTAACTATTGCAAGCATAATATCCCCAAATTCAACTAAAACATTTTCAAAATTTTTAGAGTTAGTCCATACAGTTGCAAGTCCAATGAATATTGCAAGTATAAGAGCTGTCATAACTGACATTGTAGGTGGAATTTCAACTTTGAATATAAGTTCAGGAATAACTTTTTTTGCATCATCAGCTGCTGAAACGATGCTAAGTATAGGGATTAAAGAATATCCAGCTATCATTGACATAACAGCTGCCCCAACAGATGAGAAATATGAAAGTCCAATCATAGTTCCAAGCATTTTACTTGCATTAGACTTCATTTGAGTTATTGCTGGTGCTATAAATCCAAGAATGATTAGCGGAACTACAAATGAAATTACTTGTCCCAATAAAAATTTAATAGTGTTGATTAGTCCGATTACAGTTTCGTTACTGTATAATCCAACTATAAGCCCTACTATTACTCCTAATATTAACTTTAATATTAGGGAATCTTTTAATTTTTCCATAAAGAAACCTCCTAAAATGAATAAATAAATATTAAATTACCCCACTAATAGATTGTAGCTCATTTTATAAAAAAAGTCAACATATTTGCATTAAAAAAAGTAATTTTGATTTAAAATCATTCATTTTAAAGGAAAAATAAAAATAGTTTATAATATGATGAAAATATAGTATAATAAAATAAGAACATTTATATAAAAAAGAGGAAAATTATGAAATTTTTAATTAGAGAAAACTTTTTTAAAAATATAAAAAAAGAAAAAATCAACGAGATAGAGAAAAATATAAATTATTTTTATCAAGAGATTTTAAAAAATATAAATAATATAAGAAATATACCAAAAGGTTTTTGGATAAAGAAAATAAATGGTGTAGAAAATAGATATGAATTTCGTGTAAATAATGGAGATAGAATTTTCTTTTCATTAGATAGACGTCAAGATGAAGAGGAAAAAATTACCTTTATATTATATTCAACTCACGACGGTGGAGTTAGAAAAGGAAAAAAAGCTCAGATAAAAGATGTAAGAGAGTTTGATATTGATAGAAGTGAATTTGTGGAAGAGAGTTTTGAAATTCCTCAAGAGGTTTATCTTGACTACAATCAAGTTATAAGTTATGAAGTGAAAGATGACGGAGAATTTATAAAGATAAGTGATAGTAAAAACAAATATTTCTACTATTATCTAAATGATGAACAATATGATGCTCTAAAAGAAAATACACCTCTTTTGGTGGCTGGTAGTGCAGGTAGTGGAAAAAGTACCATAACTATTAGAAAGATTTTAAATCTTGAGGAGTATAGAGAGGTTTATGGAGTAAAAAAAATAGCTTATTTTACAGGAAATAAACTTTTGAAAGAGAGTATAGAGGAGCAATACAATCTTTTTAGAGAGAAAGACACAGAGAAAATAACAGAGTTTTATACACCGAGAGAGTTTTATAAAAAAGTATTAAAGGTAGATACTAGAAAAATAGTTCGTCTTAAAAAATTTAAAGAGTTCTTAGCTTTCTCATTTCCAGATAGAAAAAAAATGAAAATAGAGGATTTTAATATCTATTTTGAGATAATGGGAATTTTAAAAGGTTTGATGTTTGACAAAAAGCCTGATAACTGGAATAGAGATCTGACTAAAAAACTTATTCCTTTTGATGAATATACAAGCCTTAACAAAAGTTATTCGCTACTTAGTTTTGAAGAGAAAGAGTTTATATATAGAATAGCTGAAAAATATGAAGAGTGGAAGTTTGAAAACGAGCTTTATGATATGAATGATTTGGCAGTAAAAAGTATCAATTCAAATATTAAATATGATTTTTTAGTAGTTGACGAGATACAAGACTTTACAGAAGTAGAGATATATTTTATGGCAAGTCTTATAAAAAATCCTGTAAATATTTTGCTTGCTGGAGATATTCACCAGATGATAAACTTTAACTCCTTTAGCTTTGAACGTCTTAGAAACTATTATTTTACAAAAAATATAAGAAATCAAGAGGTAATACTTAGTAAAAACTATAGAAATTCAAAGGATATAGTGGAACTTGCAAATTTCTTGACAGATCTTAGAAAAGAATATATTGGAAATCTTGGGGTAAAAGATTATAAAGAAAACTTTATAGTTGATAAAGGAAAGATAACTCTTATGAAACCAGACTATGAACTTCTTAAAAATATTCAAAAAGACGTTAAGTTTGCAATCTTAGTTTCATCTAAAGAGGAGAAATACAATCTTGATCGATTTTCAGATGTTCATATGAGGGTCTTTAGTATTGACGAGATAAAGGGGCTTGAGTATGATAATGTCATCTGTCTAAACCTTGCTACAACAAATCTATTTGCTTGGAAAAAGATTTTTAATGGAGAGGTAAAGAGAGACCAAAGATATAGAAAATATTTTAATCTTTTCTATGTAGGTATTACAAGATGTAAGAAAAATCTTATAATAATGGAAGATAAAATTCAAGGTAATCTTCTTCTTGAAAAGATAAAGGACTTTATAACAGAGGCAAACCAAGAGAATAAAGAGATACTTTCTAAAGAGATAAATATATCTAATAAAGAGGAATGGTTTGAAGAGGGAAAAAGATTATATAATGTAGAAAACTATGAAGAGGCACAAAAAGCTTTTGAAATGGCAGGTTGTCCTACTTGGATACTTGAAAAAAATATAGAAGAGGACATTGAAAACGGAGATTATAAACTTGCCCTTGATAAGATAAAAGAGAATAAACTTGATAAGAAAAAGAAACATTATGAAAATCTTATAATAGATACTACATTAAAAAGAGAGGAATATATAAAAAGTCTTATTTTTTCAGTAGAAACTTTTGATACACCTTATAGATATGTAGAGATTAAAAAAATATTCTTAGAAAAAATGAATGAGGAGTTTTTTACTAAGAAAGAGCTTGATAGAGCAGTAGCGATATTTAGCAAGAAACAAGAAAATAATATTCTAGGAGAGATCTACGAAAAACAAAAGAACTATACTTTGGCTTTAAACTTCTATAAAAAATCTGCCAACTATATAGGTATAGCAAAAATGAGAAGAAAGATTTTAGAAGAAAAGTTTAGTGAAAAGAAAGATCTAGATAGCAAAATCAAAATAGTCGAAGAGCTTTTAGGAAAAAAAGATATAAACTCTTATGATAAAAATAAACTAACTCCCCTTTACAACAGTCTAAAATACAAGGATATTGATATTATAGATATGCTTTTATTCTTAGGAGCTAAGAAAAATGTCAAAGTTCAAGGAAAATATGACATTCTTACATATATAGCTAAAGAAAATTTTGAAAATGCAATGGAGCTGTATAGATACTTTTATGATAAGGACTATGAATATATATTTAGTCCAAAGGTAGAAAGTCCAGTTGAATTTTCATTGAAAAATAGAAATAGAGAACTGACAGATATGATTATTAATATGAAACTTATGAGTGATGACTATAAAAGTGTAGAAACTAATCCGATAGATGTCTGTATATCCACTTATCAAGTAAAGTATTTTAAACTATTTTTAAATAAATTGGACTTAAATTTTTTAAGTGATAAATTTTTTGAAGAAATTTTTAAGATTATCTTAGGGCTAAAATCAGATGATGTGTTAGGAAAAAGAAAAAAAGATATTATGAAGAAGATATATTTAAGAATTTTGACCAAAAAAAGTGAAGAGTTAGTTAAAAAGCTTAAGGAAATAGAGCAAAAACCTGAAGAAAAAAATCTTGACAAAAAAGTAAAGTTATAGTACAATACTCTTCGAAAATTAATTTAGGAGGAAAAAATGAAAAGGTTAGACGGTTTTTTTAATGATAATAATTCTATATTTTTATTAAAAAAAGATAATCTTTTTGATTTTTTAATTTTTCAATTTGAGATATAACCATTTTTAGTGGTTATATCTTTTTTTTATAAATTTTGGGAGGTCTTTAATGAAAGGAAAATTAATTCTTGAAAATGGAAAAGTTTTTGAAGGAAAAATTTTTGGTGAGTTAGCAGATACTGTTGGAGAGATATCTTTTAATACTGGAATGACAGGATATCAAGAAATGCTTACTGACCCAGCAAATCACGGAATGATGATTGCTATGACATATCCAATGATAGGAAACTATGGAATAAATACTGAGGATATGGAATCTGATAAAGTTCAATTAAAAGCATTAATAATTAAAGAAGATGCAAAATTACCAAACAACTTTAGATGTGAAATGACTTTAGATGGATTCTTAAGACAATACAACGTAACAGGATTTAAAGGAATCGATACAAGATATCTTACTCAAATCGTAAGAGATAACGGTTCTATGAAAGCTATAATAACAGCTGAAGATTTAACTAAAAAAGAAATTCAAGAAAGATTTAAAAACTTCTCAAATAAAAATGCAGTGGCAGAAGTAAGCTCAAAAGAAGTTTATGAAATTGCTGGAGGAGAAAAAAGAGTTGGAGTGATAGATTTAGGAGTAAAAAACAGCACTCTTAACTATATAAAAGACGCTGGATTTACAGTAGTAGTATTCCCATACAATACAAAAGCTGAAGACATCTTAGCTCAAAACTTATCAGCACTTGTTGTATCAAATGGACCGGGAAATCCAGAAGATTTAGTTGAAACTCAAAATACAGTAAAAGAATTAGCTGGAAAAATGCCAATATTTGGAGAAGTTTTAGGACTTCAAGTAATTGCTTTAGCATTCGGTGGAAAAACAGCAAAATTAAAATATGGTCACAGAGGTGGATACCCTATTAAAAATCTTGCAACAGGAAAAGTTGTTATAACTTCTCAAAATGCAAGCTATGTAGTAGAAGAAATTCCTGCTGGATTTGAAATGACTCATCAAGGAATCAACGTAAAAACAATAGAAGGAATGAAAAATGAAGCTTTAAAAATAGTTGGTGTTCAATATATGCCTGATTTATATAAAGATTCAAAAGATGTTTTTGAAAACTTTTTAAAACTTGTTTAATAAAATTTTAAATATTTTTGCATATTTTGAAGGGAACAATTTTAGGAGGATATAATGTTAGATAAATCAATAAAGAAAGTATTAGTAATAGGTTCAGGACCAATTATAATAGGACAAGCAGCAGAATTTGACTATTCTGGTACTCAAGCTTGTGAAACTTTAAAAAGCGAAGGAATAGAAGTTGTACTTATCAACTCAAACCCAGCTACAATAATGACTGATAAAGCTGTTGCAGATAGAATATACATAGAACCAATCACAGCAGAATTTGTTGAAAAAGTAATAGCAAAAGAAAGACCAGACTCCTTACTTGCTGGAATGGGAGGACAAACTGCTTTAAACCTTGCTGTTGAATTAACAGAAAAAGGAATATTAGAAAAATATGGAGTTAGAGTAATCGGAACTTCTGTTGAATCTATCAAAAAAGGTGAAGATAGAGAAATATTCAGAGAAACAATGGAAAAAATCGGAGAACCTTGTATCGAAAGTGAAATCGTAGAAAGCTTAGACCACGGTTTACAAGTTGCAAGAGAAATCGGATACCCAGTTGTAGTAAGACCAGCTTATACAATGGGAGGAACTGGTGGAGGAATTGCTTATACTCCAAAAGAATTAGAAGAAATCTTATTAAAAGGATTAAAAGTTTCAAGAGTTGGACAAGTATTAATTGAAAAATCAATCCTTGGTTGGAAAGAGATAGAATATGAAGTAATGAGAGATAGAAACGGAAACTGTATTACAATCTGTAATATGGAAAACGTTGACCCAGTAGGTATTCACACTGGAGACTCAATAGTTGTTGCTCCTACACAAACTTTATCTCACAAAGAAGCTGTAATGCTTAAAAAATCAGCTCTTAAAATATTAGACGAAGTTGGAGTAGTCGGAGGTTGTAACGTACAATTTGCTCTTCACCCAAAATCAATGAAATATGCAATAATAGAAATTAACCCAAGAGTATCTCGTTCATCAGCTCTAGCATCAAAAGCTACTGGATACCCAATCGCAAGAGTTTCTACAAAACTTGCTTTAGGATACACTCTTGATGAAATTATAAATGAAGTTACTGGAGAATCTTACGCTTGTACAGAACCAACAATTGACTATATAGTTGCAAAAATTCCTAAATGGCCATTTGACAAATTTAGAAATGCAAATAAAGTATTAGGAACAAAAATGATGGCTACTGGAGAAGTTATGTCAATAGGAGATAACTTTGAAGCAGCATTCTTAAAAGGATTAAAATCTCTTGAAATCGGAAGATTTAACCTTGAACACCCAGCAGTTAAAAAACTTACAATGGCAGAACTTAAAAAAGCAGTTGTAAGACCTGACGACGAAAGAATCTTCGTTGTTGCTGAAATGTTAAGAAGAGGATATATAAAAGAAAAATTACAAAAAATTACTGGTATAGATAAATTCTTTATGGAAAAAATCGAATGGCTAGTAAGACAAGAAGAAATCTTAAAGAAAACTAAATTTAAAGATTTAGATCCAGAATACTTAAGAAAATTAAAGAAAAAAGGATTCTCTGATAAAGGTATAGCAGAACTTATGGGAGTTACTGAAGATGACATCAGAGGAAAAAGATTAGAACACCACATTGTACCAGCTTATAAGAGAGTTGATACTTGTGCTGCTGAATTTAAAGCACAAACTTCTTACTTATATTCAACATATGATGAACACGACGAAGTAGAAGTAGAAAACAAAAGAAAAATAATCGTAATAGGTTCAGGGCCAATAAGAATTGGACAAGGAATTGAGTTTGACTACTGTACAGTTCACTCAATCAAAACTTTAAAGAAAATGGGAATTGAAAGTATAATCATCAACAACAACCCAGAAACAGTTTCAACTGACTACAACACTGCTGACAGATTATATTTTGAACCATTAATTCTTGAAGATGTATTAAATATAATAGAAAAAGAAAAACCAGAAGGAGTAGTTCTACAATTTGGAGGACAAACAGCAATAAAACTTGCTAATGCACTTTCTGATAGAGGAATAAAAATCCTTGGAACATCAGCTGAAAAAATCGACGAAGCTGAAGACAGAGAAAAATTTGAAGCTATGATGGAAGAGTTAGATATAAAAAGACCAAAAGGAAGAGCAGTTTGGGATATCCAACATGGAATAGAAATAGCTAATGAAATTAAATATCCAGTTCTTGTAAGACCTTCTTACGTTCTTGGAGGACAAGGAATGGAAATCTGTCACGATGAATACAACCTTGTAAAATATCTTGAATCATCATTTGACAGAGACCCTGAAAACCCAGTATTAATCGACAAATACTTAAACGGAATCGAATTAGAAGTAGACGCAATCTGTGACGGAGAAGACGTATTAATCCCTGGAATAATGGAACACTTAGAAAGAGCAGGAGTTCACTCTGGAGACTCTATAACAATCTATCCTCAACAAAACTTATATGAAGGAACAGAAGAAAAAGTATTAGAAATCACTAAGAAAATTTCAAGAGCTTTAGAAACAAAAGGTATGATGAACATTCAATTTATCGCTTACGAAAATGAGCTATATGTAATTGAGGTTAACCCAAGATCATCAAGAACAGTTCCATATATTTCTAAAATATCTGGACTTCCTGTAATAGAAATTGCTACAAGAATCATCTTAGGTGAAACATTAAAAGAAATAGGATATGGAACAGGAATCTACAAAAAACCAAACTTAGTAGCTGTAAAAGTACCAGTATTCTCAACTGAAAAATTATCAGAAGTTGAAGTATCATTAGGACCTGAAATGAGATCAACAGGAGAAGTTTTAGGAGTTGGACATACAGTAGAAGAAGCAATCTACAAAGGATTACTTGGAGGAAAAAGAGTTAACAAAGTTTCTGGTAAGAAAATACTTCTTACTATAAGAGATAAAGATAAAGAAGAATTTTTACCAATAGTTAAAGAATTAATCGAACTTAACTGTGAAATCTTCGCAACAGCAGGAACAAATAAATTCTTAGCTGAACACGGAATTAAATCAGAAGTAGTAAGAAGAATAGGAGAAGAAGAACCAAATATCTTAACAATTCTTATGAACAAAAAAGTTGACTTATTAATCAACACTCCAACAAAAGCAAATGACGCTCAAAGAGATGGATTTAGAATGAGAAGAACTGCCACTGAATATGGTGTAGAAGTTCTAACATCAATAGATACATTAAAAGCTGTTATTAAAATGGAAAAAGAACATTTAGAAGAAGATAAATTAGAAGTATTCGATATTTCTAGAATCTAGTAGATTTTTAAAAGAGGTTGCAGTACAGAATGCGACCTCTTTTTTTCTATAAAGTAAAATCCAATCGAACAAAAAAACTATGTACAAAATTTTATAAAGTCTTGATTTTCAAGACTTTAATTTTTTTTTAACGAACAAAAAATAAAAAATATTGTTATCTATTATTTTATATATAATAATGATATACTTAATGAGTAAAATAAAATTAAGGGGTTGAGAGACAATGGAAATTTTAGCACAGATTAGAGGAATAGTAGATCAAGTAAATAATCTGCTATGGGGAAAAAATATTTTAGTAGTATTACTTATAGGAGCAGCGATTCTTGCAACATTTGGAACAAGATTTATGCAATTTAGATTATTAGGACCAATACTTTCAGTATTTACTAATGAAGAAAAAAAAGAAAATGGTATCAGTTCTCTTGAAACATTTTTCTTAGGGACTGCTTGTAGAGTTGGAGCTGGAAATATAGCTGGAGTTGTAGCAGCTATAACTGTTGGAGGGCCGGGATCACTTTTCTGGATGTGGCTTGTAGCACTTTTTGGAGCATCAACATCTTTTATAGAATCTACACTTGCTGTTATCTATAGAGAAAAAGATAGAGACGGAAAATATATAGGTGGAACACCTTGGATAATTAGAAAAAAATTAAAAATGGGTTGGCTTGGAAGTATCTATGCAGTGGCATCAATTCTTTGTTATGTTGGAGTTACTCAAGTTATGTCAAACTCAGTTACTGAATCAGTTTCAAGTGCATATAATATAAAACAAAGTTGGATAGCAATAGTTTTAACAATTATTGTTGGATTAATAATTTTTGGAAAAGGAAAAAGAGATAGAATA
This sequence comes from Fusobacterium perfoetens, assembly GCF_021531475.1. Lineage (NCBI taxonomy): Bacteria > Fusobacteriati > Fusobacteriota > Fusobacteriia > Fusobacteriales > Fusobacteriaceae > Fusobacterium > Fusobacterium perfoetens. The sequence continues at coordinate 28,347 of NZ_JADYTX010000012.1, forward strand.
ATAGATGCTCTTAATAAAATAGTTCCTGTAATGGCTGGATTGTATTTAGGAGTTGTATTATATATAATTCTTACAAATATATCTTCAATTCCTGCTATGATAGGAAGTATCTTCTCACAAGCTTTTGGAACAAAAGAGATTGCTGGTGGAGCAATGGGAGTTATAATTATGCAAGGAGTTAGAAGAGGATTATTCTCTAATGAAGCAGGAAGTGGAAACTCTAACTATGCAGCAGCAGTTGTTGATATTGACCAACCTGCAAAACAAGGAATGGTTCAAGCTCTTGGAGTTTTCGTTGATACACTTTTAGTTTGTAGTGCAACAGCTTTTGTAGTTCTTTTAGCAGGTGCTAAAAAAGTTGCTGGTGTAGAGGGAATGATGTTAAATGGGAAAGAGTTAAGCGGAATGGCATTGTTCCAAGAAGCTATTAAAACTCACATTGGATTTGTAGGACTACCATTTACAGTGATTGTAATATTCTTCTTCTCATTAAGTACAATACTTGCAGTAGCTTATTATGGAAAAAATGCTATAAACTACATAAGTGAAAAAACTTCATTAAATATAGCTTATCAAATAGCAATTATCTATATGGTATATATCGGTGGAATAAAACAAAATATCTTCGTTTGGTCATTAGCAGACTTCGGTCTTGGAATAATGACAGTTATAAATATAATTTGCCTTTCTCCATTAGCTAAAGAGGCTCTTGTAGAACTTAGAAAATATGAAATTTTCTTAAAAGAGAAAAGTAGAGAATTAAAAGAACAAAGGAAAAAAATAAGAGAACAAGTAAAAGAATAAATAAAAATAATTTTGGAGATGTTGCAAGTTAGAAATTGAATTTTTCTAAGTGTAATATCTCTTTTTATTATTAGAAGTATGATATAATATAGTTAGTTTAAAAAGTAAGAATTTACAATGGATGGATTAATTGAATAAAAAAATTCTAAATATTAATTTTATAAAAATGGAAAATAAGGTATAATATAAGAGAGGTTTAATTATTTTTTTTATAGAATCAAAGCAATTACATATTTAAAAGGGGATGAAATGCTTACAAGTAAATCTACAGAGTTACTAAAATTTTTATTAGATAAAAAAGATAAAATATTATTGAAAGAAATTGCTGAATATCTTAAACTTAGTGAAAGAAGTATAAGATATGAAATTGAAAAAATAAAAGAAGTAACAGAGAATGAAGAATTTGAAATCTCTCTTAATAAAGGAGAATGTTGGATAAAGAATTATGAATCTCTTGCAAAGTTTTTAACTAATAATAATGGATATGTTCTTTCTCCAAAGGAAAGAGAGCTGTATATTTTTTTAAAAATATGTTTTGAAAGAAAAATAAATCAAACTATGATTTCTGATGAACTGGATATAAGTAAGAGTACAGTAAAAACTCATTTACGTGATATAAGAAAAATTTTAGAAATATATAATTTAGAATTAGAACTTCTTCCTAAAAAAGGTCTTATTCTAAAGGGAGAAGAGGAGCAGTTGCGTCAATGTGTTTTAAAAGCAGTTTATCTTTCAAAAAAACAAAAAAGTAAATTTCTTGATGATATTATTTATGGTTACTTAAAAAATATTGATAAAGAAGGAATAAAATTATTTATTAATTATTGTCAAAAATTAATGAATAAAATAATCTCTGATGAAGCTTATGAAATTATTTTAAAATATCTTGTTATGGTGATTTATTTTAACGAAAAAGGTTATAAAATAAAATCTATTAAAAATGAAAACTTTTTAAAAGGAACACAGGAGTATGAATCAGTTCAAAAGTCGAAGGCTATTCTTGAAGGGTATTATGAAATTGAATTTTCTGAAGCTGAATATTTAAAAATTACAGATTATTTTTTAGGGAGCCATACATACAATATTTCTTATTCTTATTATGAAAATTGGGTAGAAATAGAGATTATAGTCAGAAATTTTATTAAAAAAGTTAACGAAGAATTAGATATTGATATTTCAGATGATGCGACTCTTATACTTGGACTTGTAAATCATATTAAACCGACTATTTATAGGATAAAAAATGGAATAGAGCTTGAAAATACTATATATGAAGAAGTAGTTGAAAGTTATCCAAATCTTTTTTCTCTTGTTAAAAAAAGTGTAGGAGAACTTGAAAAATTTATAAATGAAAAATTTACAAATGATGAAATAGCATTTATAACAATTCACTTTAAAGCAGCTATTGATAGAAATGTTAAAAAGAAGAAAGAAAAAATAAAAGTATTAATCGTGTGTGGTTCTGGGTATGGAAGTTCAAAATTACTTGCTCAACGAATAAAAGATATTTATAAAGTGGAGATAGTGGATATAATTCCAAGATATTTACTTGAAAAAGTTAACAAAAGAACAAATATAGATGTAATATTGACTACTGTTCCAATTGAAAATTTTAAAACTGAAAGAAAAATAATAAAGGTTAGTCCTCTTTTAACAAAGGAAGATATTCAAAAACTTGATAGTTATCCAATTCCACGGGATAGTAAGAAAATATTATTTTCGGAACTTATAGATGTTATTGAAAAAAATACTGGAGAAAAAGTTTCAAATAAACTTAAAACAGGATTAAAAAATTTTCTTGATACAAGATTAATAGATGATATATTTCATAAAAAAATTACAATTTTTGACCTATTGACAGAGCAGAGAATTAAGATTAAGGGAAAAGCAAAAAATTGGCAAGAAGCGATAATTGAAGCAGGAGAACTCCTTTTAAAAGACGATTGTATAGAAAATGAATATATAAAAGAGATGATAAAGGTAGTAGAAGAATTTGGTAGTTATATTTTACTTGTTCCTAATATAATTTTTCCTCATGCTAAATCAAAGAATATGGTAAAAAAGACAGCTTTTTCAATAGTTACTTATGATAAAGAAATAGATTTTTTAGATGGACAAAAAATAAATATGGTAATATCTTTCTGTTCAAAGGACGAAAGAGAGCATCTTGATGGGTTAATAAATATAATAGATAAAATTGAAGAAGATAGCTCTAGAGAAAAACTAATGAAATTAAAAACCGCTAAAGATATTATAAAATACTTTGTAAAATAAAAAGGGAGTTACAAAACTCTCTTTTTTTTTGAAAAAAATAGAACCTTTTAAAATATGTTTAAATAAATTATAATAAAATTGAACAAAATAGATGGAGATGATGAAAAATGTTGAAAAAAATTCTTGAAAATAAAATTAGCATAGTTGACAACGTTAAAGATTGGCAAGAGGCAATTAAAATAGCAGCCAGTCCTCTAGTAGCAGATGGATCAATAGAGGAAAGATACATAGAGGCAATGATAGAAAATATAAAAAAATTTGGGACATATATAGTTGTTGCCCCAAAAGTAGCGATGCCACATTCTAGACCAGAAGATGGAGTGAATAAAAATTGTTTGGCACTTTTAAAAATAAATGAAGGAGTAGTTTTTGGAGAAGAAACAAACGAAGAGGAAAAAGTATACTTTATTTTTATTCTTGGTGCAATAGATAATGGTTCACACATAGAAACATTGATGAAATTGATGGATGTAATAGATGATGAAGAGAAAATAGATGCTATGACAAAAGTTAGCTCTGTTAAAGAACTTATGGAATTAATTTAATTAAAATAAAAAACTTTCAAGGAGGAAAAACAAATGATAAAAATTTTAACAGTATGTGGAAACGGAATAGGAAGTAGCTTAATGTGTGCTATGAAAATTGAAGAAATTTGTAAAGAAGAGGGAATAGAAGCAGATGTATCTTCTTCTGATTTTAATTCAGTTTCAGGAAAAGGTGCAGACCTTATTGTAACAGTAAAACAACTTGCAGATCAACTAAAAGACTATAATGTAGCAGAAATAAGAAGTTATACTAATAAAAAGAAAATTAAAGAGGATGTTTTAGATAGAATAAAAGAATTAGTAAAATAGAACCAAAAATGATTATATCTATTCTAGGAGGAAAATTATGAATTTATTAAAAATTATTGCTAATGATATTTTAACAAGCCCAGCATTTTTAATGGGACTTATATCTTTATTTGGACTTTTAGCTTTGAAGAAACCTTTCAATAAACTTATAACTGGAACATTAAAACCTATACTAGGTTATATAATGTTGGGGGCTGGAGCAAGTTTTATTGTATCAAATCTTGATCCACTTGGAAAAATGATAGAAAAAGGATTTGGAATAACAGGAGTTGTACCAAATAATGAAGCTATAACTTCAATAGCTCAAAATCTTTTAGGTAAAGAGACAATGTTTATTCTTGTAACAGGATTAGTAATAAATATAATAATTGCAAGAGTAACTAAATTCAAATATATATTCTTAACAGGACATCATAGTTTCTTTATGGCTTGTATGTTTTCAGCTGTTTTATCTACATCAGGATTAAAAGGTGGAATGTTAGTGCTTGTGGGAGGATTTTTACTTGGGGCTTGGTCTGCAATCTCTCCTAGTATAGGTCAAAAATATACAGATTTAGTAACAGATGATGATGGAATTGCTATGGGACATTTCGGATCTTTAGGATATTATTTAGCATCTTTTATTGGATCAAAAGTTGGAAATAAAGAAGATAGTACAGAAGATATAGTTATTCCTGAAAAAGTAAACTTCTTAAGAGATAGTACAATTTCAACAGCTATAACAATGGTAGTATTTTATATGATAGCCGCTCTTGCAGCTGGACCTGAATATGTTACAACAAATCTTTCAAATGGAACTAACTACATTGTTTTTGCTCTTACATCAGCTTTAAGTTTTGCTGTTGGAGTTACAATAGTTTATAATGGAGTTAGAATGATTTTATCAGAACTTATTCCAGCATTCCAAGGTGTATCTCAAAAACTTATTCCTAATGCTATACCAGCAGTTGACTGTGCAGTATTCTTCACATACGCACCAAATGCAGTTCTTATCGGATTTATCTCTTCATTTATCGGTGGAGTAATAGGAATGATAATTCTTGGATCAATAGGAGCAGTTTTAATTATACCAGGACTTGTACCTCATTTCTTCTGTGGAGCAACAGCTGGAATATATGGAAATGCAACAGGAGGAAAAAGAGGAGCTATAATAGGAGCATTTATAAACGGTCTTTTATTAGCATTTTTACCAGCAGCACTTCTTCCAGTTCTTGGAAATATAGGATTCCAAAATACAACGTTCGGAGATTTTGACTTTGGAGTACTTGGAATATTAATAGGTAAAGTAGTTGAAAATTTTGGAGAAATAGGAATATTTGGAATAATCGCAGTTCTTGTTGTAATCCTAATTGCTCCTAACTTTATAAAAACAAACTCTCATGTTATAAATGCTAAGGACGAATATTAATTTCTGAATTAACAGAAAGGATAAATTATGAAAAAAATACTTTGTGTGGGACATTCGGCATATGACATAACTTATCTTTTGCCAAATTTTCCAGTAGAAAACAGAAAATATAAAGCTGAAGATAGAATAATGGTAAGTGGTGGACCAGCAGGAAATGCTTCTTATCTTTTAGGAAAATATGGAGAAGCTGTATCATATATTACTACTTTGGGAAATGATGTTTATGGTCGTGAAATATTAAACGACCTTAATGAAGTGGGAGTAGATACAAAAAATATAATTATAAGAGATGAAATTGTAACTCCATGCAGTATTATAATAGCTAATAGACATAATGGTTCAAGAACAATTATCAATTATAGAGAAGAGAAAAAAATAGAAGGTGTGGAGTTTAAGTACAAAACTAAACCAGAAATAATTCTTTTTGATGGACACGAACTTGAACTTGCTATGCAAGCTGTTGAAAAATTTCCTGAAGCAATAAAAGTTCTTGATGCTGGAACATATAAAGAAGGAACTAGAGTTCTTGGAGCAATAGTTGATTATTTAGTATGTTCTGAAGATTTTGCAAGAGATTATTGTGGATTAGAAAAAATAAAAGAAGAAGACTTCGCTTATGTTTTAGAAAAGTTAAAAGAACTTAACAAAAATACAATTATAGTTACTCTAGGTGAAAGAGGTTCTATAATGGAAAAGGACGGAAAAATTAAAAAGTTTAAAGCATTTAAAGCAAAAGCCATTGATACAACAGGAGCTGGAGATATATTTCACGGAGCATTTGTATACGGATTGAGTAATAATTTTTCAATTGAAAAAAATATAGAATTTGCTTCTGCTTGTGCTTCACTTTCTGTAGAAAAACTAGGCGGAAGAAATTCGATTCCTGAGATTAAAGATGTTTTAGAAAGAATAAAAAGAGGTTAATAGATATGAGAAAATATAATTTTAAAGAATTAGGTTTGGAAAACACAAGAGAAATGTTCAAAAGAGCAAATGAAAATGGATACTCAGTTCCAGCATTTAATTTTTGTAATATGGAACAGCTTCAAGCAATACTTTCAGCTTGTGTAGAAGCAGAAAGTGATGTTATTCTTCAAATTTCGGCAAGTGCTAGAAAATATATAGGAAAAGAAACACTTCCTCTAATGATTAAAGGTGCTATAAATGAAATTAGAGAACAAGGATCACAAATATCAGTAGCTCTTAATCTTGATCACGGAAAAGAAGTTGATATGATAAAAGATTGTCTTGATTATGGATTCTCTTCAGTTATGATAGATGCTTCAAAATATGATTTTGAAAAAAATATTGAAATAACAAAATCAGTAGTAGAGATGGCTAAAGAGTATGGTGCTTCAGTTGAAGGAGAAATTGGAGTAATAAGTGGAACAGAAGATGAACATGTTTCAGATGACAGTCTATTTACAAAACCTCAAGAAGCTGTAGAATTTATAGAAAAAACAGGGGTTGATTCTTTAGCAATAGCAATAGGAACAGCTCATGGAGCTCATAAGTTTAAACCTGGAGAAGATCCGAAACTAAGACTTGACATATTAGAAGAAATAAAAGAAGAGATAGGAAGTTTCCCAATAGTTCTTCATGGTTCTTCATCTGTTCCTCAAGATTTTGTAAAAAGATTTAGAGAATTTGGGGGAGAAATAAAAGATGCTATAGGAATTCCTGATGAAGAATTAAGAAAGGCTTCAAAATCAATTGTTACAAAAATAAATGTAGATACAGATGGAAGACTTGTTTTTGTAAGTAGTCTTAGAGAAAATCTTACTAAAAATCCAAAAGAAATGGATTTAAAAAAGATTTTAGAATACCCTAGAGATGAAATGAAAAAATTTTATAAGAAAAAAATAGATTCTGTTTTTAAAATAAAATAAAAACTATAAAAATAGAGTTATAGGTAGTTATATTACAAATATTCTAAATAAAACAGAAGTCTAAATATTGGGAAAAATATTTAAAAAATATAGTAAAAGCTAAAGGACTATTACAATCCTCAATTTTGGGACTATGAAAAAGATTCTATAAATTTAATAACACTAACTTTTAATAGCTTTCTATGATAAAATTAATATCATAGGAGGCTATTTTTTATAGAAAAAAGTATTAAAATGACTAAAAGAAAAAAAGGTTTTAAGCATAGAAATTGGGGAAAAATATATGGAGAACTTCAAATAATGTTTGAAGATCGTCTTTAATAAATAGAGATTAACTAAATATGAAAAGAATACTCTAAAGAGAGTGCCTTTGACATAGACTAAAATATATGGTAAAACCATATAAAGTAAAAATATTAAATTAAACAATTTTTATCATAGAAAGTTAAGATTTACAGAAAACTCTTCACACCCTCTATGTTTGAGAAACTATCCGCACTCCCCTCTTGTTTTTATTGATATTTTTTCTAGAATAGTGGTAGGATGGATAATGGATACTAAAATGAAAAATTTATTCTCAGTATTTTTAATTAGTGGAGCTATTTAGAAAATGCCAATAGCTCCAATTTATTTAAGCAGATTTTCTTGTTAAGTATCTAGCACATTGTTTTTCAGTATTATATCCTAGTAAAACTCCAAGAATAAAATCTTCTTCTGGAGAAAGGTGTGAAAGAGGGGCTTTTTTAAAACTTTCAACTACTTTTATAGAATTAGCAGTTCCAAAATAAACATTTATCATCTTATTATTTAGATGTTCTATCATATATTTATATTCAGAGCTATCTAATTTTTCCCTGATAACTTCTTCGTTATCAGAAGAAGTAGTAAGAAGAGAAAGCACTCTTACACCTTTATCCAATTCATAAATCATATGTATAAACAAATCTAACTCTCTTCTTTTTTCTATACTCATTATTTCACGCTCTCAACCCAATTTTTAATTCTTTCTTCAGTCAATTCACTTTGATTATTTTCATCTATTACAAGTCCAACGAAATGATCATCTCTTACAGCAGTAGAGTCTGAATAATCATATCCCTCTGTTGAAGTTTTTCCTACAACATTAGCTCCAGCCTCAACAACTGCATCATATAAAGTTCCCATTCCATTTACGAAAGTATCACTAAATCCACATTGATCTCCAACACCGATTAAAGCCACTTTTTTATTAGAAAGATTTTTATTTTTTAAAGAATCAATAACTTCTAACCAAGAGTCTTGTAAATCTCCCATTCCCCAAGTAGAAGTGGCAAAGATAAGAAAATCATAGTCATTAGCTTTGTCAATCTCACAAGCTTCAAAAACATCAGCTCTTAAAAGAGTTGCTACCTTTTTACAAACATCTTCTGTAACTCCTGTTGTACTACCATAAAATATTCCTGTTTTCATAATTGCCTCCTGTATTATTAATTTCTGTAAACTAATATTATCATAAAATAATTAGAAAGTCAAATTATTTTAAAATAAAATTTAAAAAATAGTAAAAATCATTGGAAAATAAGAAAAAAATAAAAAATCTTTAAAATATTAAAAAAATTTTTAAGAAAAATAAAAAAATATTGTGTATTTTTTTTAAAATAGTAGTATATAAAGGATAAGAAATCTACATAAAAATTATAATTTATGCTTTTAATAGAGGTTATTGATTTTCATTTTGAAAAAACTTTTAAACTTTTTTGAAAGACCCTACGTCTTAGTGATGAAAGTTAAAAAAGAATAGTTCTTTTTTGAAAGTTAAGAACTATTCTATAAAAGTTTTTAAATTGCCAAGAATATTTGCCTGTCGACAAAGGAGGTAAATTGTATGAACCCAAATATTTTTACAGAAAATTCAGTTTTGGCTCTAAATGAAGCTAGAGCGTTGGCTATAAAATATAGTCAACCAAGTATTAAGCCAGAGATTTTGGCTTTAGCACTTCTTACAAATAAAGAAGGGCTTATTCCTAGAATAATGGAAAAAATGAATCTTAGCACTAACACAATAATAAGAGAACTAGAGGCAGAGATCCAAAAATATCCAAAAGTTTCAGGAAATAACGAAGTAGGACTTGATATGGCAACTAATAAGGTGCTTATTAATGCCGAAGAGGAAATGAAAAAAATGGGAGACTCTTATATAAGTGTTGAACATATTTTTATTTGCTTATTAGAAGAAAGTAGATTTTTACAAAGAATGATTGATTTAGGAAAATTCAAAGAGGCTGTAAAAGCTGTAAGAGGAAATCAAAAGGTTGACTCTCAAAACCCTGAATCAAAATACGAAGTCCTTGAAAAATATGCAAGAGACTTAGTTGAACTTGCTCGTGAAGGAAAAATCGACCCAATAATCGGTAGAGATACTGAGATAAGAAGAACTATCCAAATAATTTCAAGAAGAACAAAGAATAACCCAATTCTTATCGGTGAACCCGGTGTTGGTAAAACTGCAATAGCAGAGGGGATTGCTCAAAGAATATTAAATGGAGACGTTCCAGAAAACTTGAAAAATAAAAAGATATTCTCTCTTGATATGGGAGCTTTGATTGCTGGTGCAAAATATAGAGGAGAATTTGAAGAAAGATTAAAAGCTGTATTAAAAGAAGTAGAAGAATCTCACGGAAATATAATATTATTTATTGACGAAATCCATACAATAGTTGGTGCTGGTAAAACTGACGGTGCTATGGACGCAGGTAACTTGTTAAAACCAATGCTTGCAAGAGGAGAAGTAAAAGTTATCGGTGCTACAACAATAGATGAATATAGAAAATATATTGAAAAAGATCCGGCTCTTGAAAGAAGATTCCAAATTGTAATGGTTGATGAACCAAGTGTTGAAGATACAATCTCTGTACTAAGAGGTTTAAAAGAAAAATATGAAGTTTATCACGGAATAAGAATCAGCGACGGTGCTATTGTATCAGCTGCTGTCCTAAGTGATAGATATATCTCTGATAGATTTTTACCAGATAAGGCTATTGACTTGATTGACGAAGCTGCAGCAATGATAAGAACTGAGATTGACTCTATGCCAAGTGAACTTGATGAACTTACAAGAAAATCAATGCAACTTGAAATAGAAAGAGAGGCTTTGAAAAAAGAGGACGACGACGCATCTAAAGAAAGACTTGTTAACCTTGAAAAAGAATTGGCTGAGGTAAACTCTAAAAAAGCTGTTTTAAAATCTCAATGGGAAGTTGAAAAAGAGGGTGTTGATAAGGTTAAAAAACTTAAAGCTGATATTGATAAAACAAAACTAGAAATAGAAAAAGCTGAAAGAGACTATGACCTTAATAGACTTGCTGAATTAAAATATGGTAAACTTGCTAACCTTGAAAAAGAATTAAAATCACAACAGGAAGCTATTGAAAGTAAATTTAGCCACTCTTTATTAAAACTTGAAGTAACTGATGAAGAGATAGCTGATATAGTTTCTAAATGGACAGGAATCCCTGTTAATAAATTAGTTGAAAGTGAAAAAGAAAAAATACTTAATCTTGAAAAATCTCTAAATGAAAGAGTAATTGGACAAGAGGAAGCTGTAAAACTTGTAGCTGATACTATCTTAAGAGCAAGAGCAGGATTAAAAGATAGCAGAAGACCAATTGGTTCTTTTGTATTCTTAGGTCCAACAGGTGTAGGTAAAACATACTTAGCTAAATCTCTAGCTTATAATTTATTTGATGATGAAGATAATATTATAAGAATTGATATGAGTGAGTATATGGATAAATTCTCAGTAACAAGACTTATCGGTGCACCTCCGGGATATGTTGGATATGAAGAAGGTGGACAACTTACAGAAGCTGTTAGAAGAAAACCTTATTCAGTAATTTTGTTTGACGAGATAGAGAAAGCTCACCCAGATGTATTTAATACATTCTTACAAATCCTTGATGACGGAAGACTTACTGACGGACAAGGTAGGGTAGTTGACTTTAAAAATACTTTAATAATTATGACTTCAAATATAGGAAGTAGCTTAATACTAGAAGACCCAAGCTTATCAGATTCTACAAAAGAAGCTGTTATGAAGATAATGAAACAATCATTTAAACCTGAGTTTTTAAACAGAATTGATGATATTATAATCTTCAAGAGCCTTGGACTTGAATCAATTAAAAATATCGTAAAAGCATTACTAAAAGATACAGTAGAAAAATTAAAAGACAGACATATTGGTCTTGAATTTTCTGACAATGTGGTAGAATACTTAGCTAAAAATGCTTACGAGCCACAATATGGTGCTAGACCACTTAAGAGATTTATTCAAAAAGAGGTTGAAACAGAACTTGCTAAGAAAATCTTATCAAATGAAGTTAAAGAAAAAAGTGATGTTTTGGTAGATATTGAAAATGATAATATAGTATTTAAAGTAAGATAAAAAATAAAAACTGACTTGATTTTTTCAGGTCAGTTTTTTTATAAGTTACATATCTTCTTCTATTAAATCTTTTTTCTTTAGATAGTTAGCTATATATACAAATGGCGTATCAGATACAGCTACCAAAAATTTTAAAATATAAGTTGAAATGAAAATATCTTTTAGAATATCAAAAGAGTAAACCCCATAAAAAGCTATAAAAGTAAAAACTAAATTATCTAAAAGTTGGCTAATCATTGTACTAGCATTATTTCTTATCCAGATATGTTTTGTCTCAGAATATTTCTTTCTCCAGAACTCATAAGCCCAAATGTCGTGAGTTTGTGATATAAGATAAGCTACTAAAGATGCAACCATAAGTCTTGGCATAAAGTCAAATATACTTTTTACACTTTCAAACATTAATACTCCCTCTTCCATTGGTGTAAATAGTACAGCCACTTTCATTATAGCAGATGTTACTATCAAAGAGAAAAATCCAAGATAAACAGCTTTTTGTGCAGCTTTTCTACCATAGTTTTCAGCCAAAATATCTGTTACTAAAAATCCTCCAGCATACAAAATATTTCCTAAAGTTGCATTTAAACCAAAAAGATTTACTAATATTACAACCTGAATATTTGCAAGAATAGTGGAGATAGGTATCCAAGAATAAAGCCCCACCTTACCAAATTTTTTATAAACAAATGTGATACTTAAAAAGTTTAAAAGTAACATTAAAGCCCAAAGTAATTCGTTTTTCATCTTTCCTCCTAAAAATTATTGTTCAAAAACTCCTAAATCCTTGTTATCACTCAAAAGTTCTACCCTGTCGTCTTCTGTAAGATAAGAATATTTACCAACAAACCATTTTACTAATTCGTTATCTCTTTTCACAACAGTTCCATTATCTATAAAAATATTTATAGTAATATTTTTAAAATATTTAAGTCCAAGCTCAATATCCCTTGTAATCATCTCACGAGTTTGCCCCTTTGTACAAATCAAAAGACACACAGAATAAAGACGCTCCCCTAACATAAGATAATCTTTTTCTTCTAAATGGAAATTTTTATTATAACAGTTAATTCTAAAATCATTATCAAAAGTCTCAAGTCCCATTCTAAATCTAACCTCTACACCTTTAAAATAATCTCTTATCTTATCCAGAAGATTAATATAACCATAGTAGATTTCAAAATACAAGACTTTTATATTTTTCTCCATAACTATTCTTTTAATTTCAGCTAAAGTATTAGGTGTGATTTCAAATACAGACCCAGAGTTTATAACCTCCAAACTTCCAAATTCCCCAGTTATATTTTTTAAAACTTCAAGATTAACTCTATCAATCTCATCAATATCTGTTGAATTATCCTCGATATAGTTACAGAAACTGCATTTCCCATATCTACAAGGTAGACTTTTTAAAAGAACAATCTCCCTTTGATGTTTATCAATGATTTTGTTATAACGTATTCCCATTTTATTCCTTTCATAAAAAACAAATAAAAAAGAGCAGTTTAAATTCTGCTCTCCAAAAAAATTATTATCCGATAATAAATAACCTAGTTTTTTATAGATGGTTTAACTGTGCAGAACATCTCTCCAATAAAGATTGGAATTATATAAAATTGTGACGTTAGATAGTATAGCGTTTTTTTTAAACTTTGTCAATAATTTTATTAAAAAAAATAGAAAAAGGTGGTATAATATGTGTAAATCCAATATAAGAGAGGGAAAAATATATGGATAAAAAGAGAATGATAGAAAGTTTGATAAATAAAAAAGAATATGAAATGGTTTTGGAAATCCTACTTGAGATAGAAAAAACAGAAGAACCAAACTACTGGCTTTATTGTAATATAGGTTGGGTGCTTGGGAGACTTGGGAAGAGAGAAGAGGCTGTTAAATATCTTAAGAAAGCCGAAGGAATGGAAGAGTATGATGAAAATGGCTGGCTTTGTTGTGAACTAGCTTGGAATTATGGAGGATTAGGTAAACATAAACTTGCTGAATATTATCTAAAAAAATCTAAAGAATTTGGTAGAGATGACGGTTGGCAAAACTCAGAACTTGGGTGGAACTTAGGAAGACTTGGGAAATATCAAGAGGGACTTTATTATCTTAAGAAAGCTGAGGAAACTGGTAGAAGTGATTATTGGTTAAATTCTGAAATTGGTTTTATGTATGAAAGTCTTGAAAATTATAAAGAGGCGATAAATTATTACAAAGCTGCTAGAGCATATAGAGAAGATGATATTTGGATATATTCTCATTTAGGTTATTGTTATGAAAAAATTCATAAATTGGATAAAGCTTTGGAAAATTTTTTAAAGTCAGAGGAACTTGGTAGAAATGATTTGTGGCTTTATTCTCAAGTGGCTTGGTGTTATGGTAAAATGCTAAAACATAAATCAGCAATCACTTATCTTTTAAAAGCTAAAGCTCAAGGAAGAGATGATTTTTGGCTTAACTGTGAACTTGGGTGGAATTTTGGTAGAGTAAAAAGCCATAATAAAGCTATTGAACTTTTGAAAAAAGCTTATAAGATGAATGGGGAATCTGATGGTTGGATAGAAAGTGAGATAGGGTGGAACTTAGGAAGAATAGGGAAACACCAAGAGGCGATAGAATATCTAAAAAGTTGCCTTGCTAAAAAATATTATAACTCAACTTGGGTAAAAGAGGAGATTGCTTGGAATATGGCAAAACTTGAAAAATATCAAGAGGCACTAGACCTTTACGAAGAGGTAAATAGAGAAAATCCAAGTGATGAAAACAGAAGAAATATAGAGATACTAGAAAATATATTAAAGATTAAATAGTTGTTTATTATTTACAAATTATAAAAAAAATGATATAATTATTATAGAAACAAACCCGTAGGGAAAAGTATTGATTTAAATAAGTTCAGAATATCAGCCACAATTTAATTATTGTGGCTTTTATTCTTTTTTTATTTTAAATAAAAAAATCACAAACCACTAATTAAAGTGATTTGTGACTATAAAATTAATTATCAATTAACTTTTGTTGGTTCTGCTGGAGCTTCCCCTTCAGGTTTTTTCATATCTTCAGCTTTTGGCATAGGTCTTCCAAACATCCATTCAAGGTGTCTTCTTAGTCCTAATAAATCTATTTCTTTTCCGTCAACAACTAATTTGTTATTTTCAGGTATTGTAACATATCCGTCCATAAGTGGAGTATTAGGATCTAAACTATGTTGAATTTTTATTTTTGTTTCAGTTCCTAGTGGTTGGAATTCTGTTCTAACTACTTTTATAAGATTTTCATCAGCTAAGATGTGTCTTATTTCATCTTGAGTGAATGGTCTTTGAGGTGGATAGTCAGCTATAAATAATGTATGTTCAGATATAAATTTATATTTGTTATCTGGTAATTTTTCAAATAATTCTATAGTGTATCTTCCTCTTGTAGGTATTAAGAATTTTTCTAAGTCAAGGATTTTTTTACCAACACCAAATGGATCTACCATAGGTTGAAATTCTCCTTTAGTTATTAAATCTCCTTCTGGTCCACTGATTCTAGCTTCAAAAAGAGTTGGTTTTATAATTTCATCGATAGTTATTACTATTGACATATGTTGCATTGGAATTGGGAACATAGGTTGAATCATATTGTCAAAAATTCCTAAAGCATCAACAGCTCCTCCTAATTGTGGGTTGATTTGTGCTCTATGTGCAACAAGAACGCTTCTGATTTTCATAATTTTCCTCCTATTATTTTAGTAAAATAATCTACACTCTATATAATATCATACTTTGAATAAATATTAAACATTTTTATTTAAAAAAAGTTTAATTTTTTCTGAAAGCAATATAATCTGTAAGTTCTATCAACATTTTTCCTTTTTCGTGAGAGAAGTTTTCTTTGATAATATTTTTAGCTTCATCAACAATCTCTTGTAGAAGTTTTTTACTTTCATCAAGTCCTATAAGTGACGGATAAGTAGATTTATTAAGTTCTGCATCACTTCCAATAGGTTTACCTAAAGTTTCAAAATCTCCTTCGATGTCTAGTATATCATCTTTTATTTGGAATGCAAGACCGATTAAGTCAGCAAATTTTTCTAATTTTTCTCTTATATCTTTTGAAGTTTCAGAGATAACACAACCGATTTCGATAGGAAGTCTTAAAAGTTTACCAGTTTTATTTTTATGGATATATTTTAAAGTTTCCATATCGATTTTTTTATTTTCACTTTCAATATCTATCATCTGTCCACCAATCATACCGTTAATACCAGCATAACTAGAAGTTAGTCTTACTATTTCAACTATTTTTTCAGGAGAAAGTAGGTTTAGATTTTTTTCAGTTAAGATATAGAAAGCGTGAGTAAGTAGAGCATCTCCTATTAATATCCCCTCTGCCTCTCCAAATTTTTTATGAGTAGTAAGTTTACCACGTCTATAATCATCATTATCAAGAGCTGGTAAATCATCGTGAACCAGTGAATAAGAGTGTATCATCTCTAGAGCCGCAGCTGACGGTACACCTAATTTTTCATCTTTATCAAATAGATCTAAAATCATCAAAAGTAAAATAGGTCTTATTCTCTTACCACCATTTAAAACAGCGTATTTCATTCCCTCAGCAATCTGAGTTGGATAAGTTAATTCATTTAAAAACAGATTGATACTGTCTTCAACAAAAACTTTCTTTTCACTTAAAAAATTCTTAAGCATTTTCTTTCACCTCGAACTCTTCTATTTGTATTTCATCATTGCTGTCTTTTATAACTTTTAAAAGTTTACCCTCAGCACTGTCGATAATATCTTTTGCAGTTTTTATATACTTCATAGCTTTTTCATATTCTTTTATTGATTCATCAAGAGTTAGACTTTCATTCTCTAACTTTGATATAATCTCGTCGATATTTTCTAAAGCCTTTTCAAATGAAATAGATTTTCCCATAAAAATCCCCCTAATCATATATTAAAATCATAGATTTTTATCTATCATTTTTATTTTAACAAAAAAAAGCTGTTTCATCAATAAAATAAAAAAAATTTTTACTTTATACAGAACTTTTGTTATAATATATTGTAGGATAGATAAAATAAAGGATAGAGGCAGTTTAGATAATGAAGAAAGAGGCAAAAATAAAAATAGCACTATTAATATTGAACTTGGTACTTTTGGTTGCAAGTATTGTGAAGACAAATCACCTTTTTATAATGATGTTTTCTGTAAGCTTAGTTTATCTTTTTTGGTTGTTTAGAAGAACAAAGATTATAGGTAGAAAGAAAAACTTTGTAGTAAAAGCCACTATGAGTACAAATATAGTTCTTTTTTTAATAATGATTTTATTTATAAGACTTTATAAAGTACAAGTTGTTGACAATGAAAAATATAATAATCTTATAAAAAGACAGATAGAAAAAGTTTATACTTTTAGAGGGAAGAGAGGAAGTATCTACGATAGACAAGGAAGAGAGATAGCTTATGACATTCACGTCTATGATATTATAATCGACCCTTATATGCTTAGCCAAACTAAGAAAACTAAAGAGATAATAAATGAACTTTTTGAGACTTTATCTATTAATAAAAATGAAAATAAATTTGTAGATGAGTTGGAAAAAGACGCCAAGAATAAAAGAAGATATAAACTTCTTGGGGTAGAATTAACTAATGATGAAAAAGTAAAAGTTGATGATATAAGAAAAAAATATTCTCTTAGAAATAACGAAATTATCTTAAAAGAGGATACAAAAAGAATCTATCCTCGTGGTGAGATATATCAAAATATAGTTGGAATTATGGGATATGAGCAAGAATCATCAGAGTTTGTAGGAGTAAACGGAATAGAAAAACAATATGAAGATTACTTAAAAGGAAAAATTCTTAAAAAGAGAGTGTCTTCTGTAAAGAGTAGAAACTTTGCTCTTCCTACAGCCAAAGAAGATTTTGATATTTCATCAGACGGAAAAGATGTATATCTAACTTTAGAAGAGGATCTACAATATATCCTAAACGACGAGATAAAAAAACAATTTGATGAAACAGATTCAGAAGAGGCTTATGGTATAATAGTTAATCCAAACTCTGGAGAGGTATTAGCTATTGCCACTTTTAAGAAGAATAAAAAAGTTGTAAGAAATCCAATATTCCAAAACCAATTAGAACCGGGATCAATATTTAAACCAATAGTTGTAGCTGGTGCATTGGAAGATGGTTATATCAATGAAGATTCAACATTTGATGTAAAAAATGGTAGAATTACAAAACATAGACATACTATAAAAGAGGCATCTTGGTCAGTAAAAGGTGTAATGTCAGTAAAAGATATATTGGCAAAATCTAGTAACGTAGGAATGGTACTTATAAGTGACGAGTTTGAAGACAGTGTAATGTCTGGATATTTAAAGAAATTTGGTTTCTATGACAAAACAGAGATTGATTTTCCTTATGAAAAAGTTCCTTATCATACTCCAAGTAGAAAATGGGACGGTCTTAAGAAAAATACAATCGCCTTTGGTCAAGGGATAGTTGTAACGCCAATACAAATGGTAATGGCATTTTCATCTCTTGTAAATGGTGGAGTTTTATATAGACCATACTTAATGGAAAAAATAGTTGATTCGAGCAACGGAACAGTTATAAAAAGAAATACTCCGAAAGTTGTTAGACATACAATTAGCAAAGAGACATCTGAAAAGATGAAAGATATGCTAGAACAAGTTGTTGTGAGTGGTGGAGGAGCTAGAGCAAAAGTTTCTGGATATAGAATTGGTGGAAAAACTGGTACTGCACAAATAAGTGCTGGTAGAGGTGGATATTTAAAAGATGATTACTTAACATCTTTTATCGGTTGTTTCCCAGCTGATAATCCTAAATATGTTGGACTTATAATGTTTTATAAACCAAGAAATGTTGAAAGAAAACTTGGAGGACTTATAGCAGCTCCAGTATTTTCAAATGTTATAAAAAGACTTACAATAACAAGAGAGATTGTAGCTGACGACATTTCAAAAATAAAAATCACTGAAAGTGAAATAGAAAATATAAATCTAAAAACAACAAAAACTAAAATATATATTATGCCTGATATAAAAGGAAAAACTATGAGAGAGGTTGTAGATATATTTAGTGGAAATCAAGTTAAACTTAATATAAAAGGAACTGGTAAGGTAAAAGAGTTTTATCCTAAGCCGGGAACAGAACTTTTGGAAGTAAACGAGATAAAAATCATATTAGAATAAATTTGGAGGGTGAAAGATGAAGTATTATAAACTATTTGTAGACGGCACAAATTCATTTTTCACTTACTCTGATGAAAAAGAGCAGTTTAGTATTGGAGATAGGGTAGCTGTAAACTTTAGAAATAGAGAAAGAGGAGCTTTAGTAATCGAAGAGGATAAAAGTGAGAGTTTTGATTTTAAAGTCTTAGGAATTAAAAGAAAACTAGAAAATGAAATATCACTTTCCCCTAAGTATATAGAGCTTTTATTATGGATAAGCAGATATTATCTATGTAACTTCTCAACAGTTTTATCAGCTGCACTGCCAAAAGAACTTAAGATAAAATATAGTGAGTTTTATAGTTTAAACCTTAGTGATAAAGAATATGACGAAAATCTTGATTATTTTTTTGATAAATTAGGAGCTACAAAACAAACTCTTAGAAAGACCTTTGAGCTTTCTGAGATAAAAGACTTTATAGATAGTAAAATTCTTACAGAGATAAAAGATAAAAAATATATTTTAGATTTTGCAAGATATGAGACACTAGAAAACAGAGAAAAATATCAAGATATTTATAATTATTTTATAAAAAGAAATAGATTTAGTAAGAAAACCATTGATGAAAAGTTTGAAAAAAAAGTTATAGATAGACTTATTGAAAATAAAAAACTAATCTATGAAAAGAAAATATCTGAAAGAGAGTTTGAAGAACTAGAGGAGATAAAAAAAATAACTTCTAAAGATGTAGAACTAACAGATAAACAAAAAGAGGTAGTTGAAAATATAGAAAACTTGGATAAAAAATATTTTCTTATCCGTGGTATAACTGGAAGTGGAAAGACGGAGGTCTATATAAAACTTATAAAAGACGCTTTAAAAGAGAAAAAGGGAAGTATATTTTTAGTCCCAGAGATTTCCCTTACACCACAGATGAAAGAGAGATTTGCAAGGGAGTTTGGAGAGGAAGTGGCTGTTCTTCACAGTAATATCTCTGATAAGGATAAACAGAGAGAGTGGCTTAGTATAATCAGTGGAGAGAAAAAAGTTGTACTTGGAGCGAGGTCAGCTATATTTGCTCCAGTGAAAAATCTAGCCTATATAATTGTAGACGAGGAACACGAAAATAGCTATAAGCAAGATACAAACCCTCGTTACAATGCAAAATATGTGGCTATTAAAAAAGCTATCTTAGAAGATTGTAAGGTTGTCCTTGGGTCAGCTACTCCAGATGTAGAGAGTTATTATTTAGCTAAGAAAAATCAATTTCATTTAGAAATTTTAGATAAAAGATACAATGATGCAAAACTTCCAGAGATTAAACTTGTGGATATGAAAGAGGAAGAAAATAGTTTCTTTAGTCGTGAACTTTTAAAATCTATAAGAGAGACACTATTAAGAGGGGAACAAGTAATACTTCTTCTAAATAGAAAAGGTTATTCTACAATGATTCAATGCAAAGATTGTGGACATATAGAGGAGTGTGAACATTGCTCTATAAAACTAAGTTACTACGAAAGTACAAAAAGATTAAAATGTAATTATTGTGGCAGAGAGAAACGGTTTTTAGGTAAATGCTCTAAATGTGGTAGCACTAATTTATACTTTGGTGGAAAAGGTACAGAACAGATAGAAGAAAAACTAAGAGAATATTTTAATGTCCCAATAGTAAGGGTTGATTCTGAAACAGCTAGACAAAAAGATTTCTATGAAAAAACATATTTTGACTTTTTAAATAAAAAATATGATATAATGATAGGGACACAGATGATAGCGAAAGGGTTGCACTTCCCAAATGTAACTTTGGTAGGAGTAATCAACGGAGATTTGATTTTAAGTTTTCCAGACTTTAGAGCCTCAGAAAAGACATTCCAACTGATAACTCAAGTGGCAGGTCGTGCAGGTAGAGGGGATAAAAGTGGTAAGGTTATAATTCAAACCTATCAACCTGAAAACTATGTTATGGAAAATATTAAAAATAGTGATTATGATAAATTTTATGAAAAAGAGATAGGAATGAGGGATATTTTGGAATATCCACCATTTTCTAAAACTATAAATATAGGATTTTCTCACACTGATGAAAAGATACTAGAAGAGGTTTCAAATGAGTTTTTTCATCTTATAAAGAGAGATTATGTAATGGTCTTTGTGCCAAATAAAAGTCTTGTATATAAAGTAAAAGATAGATATAGAAAAAATATCTTTATAAAAGGTGAAAAATCAAAAATAAATTATTTTAAGAAAGAGTTATTAAATGTATTAGAAAAATTTGATAGCAGAGGGTGTCGGATAGTAATTGATGTAGACCCAATCAATTTAATATAGAAAATAAAAAATATTTAGAAATAAAAAAGGTGGTAAGAGATGTTATACGAAATAAGAACTTATGGTGAACAATGTCTTAAAGACAAAAGTGAAAATGTCACTGAAATAACCCAAGAGATAAAAACTTTATTAGATGATATGGTTGAGACTATGCACGAGGCAACAGGAGTTGGACTTGCTGGACCACAAGTAGGAGTTAATAAAAGACTTTTTGTTATAGATATTGGAGACGGAGTTGTTAGAAAAATAATAAATCCTGAGATATTAGAGATGTCAGAGGCTTGTATTGAAAGTGATGAAGGGTGTCTAAGTGTACCTGGGATTTATAAAAAAGTAAGAAGAGCCCAAAAAATAAAAGTTAGATATACTACAGTTGAGGGAGAAATAGTTGAAGAAGAGATGAAAGATTTCTTAGCAAAAGCTTTCCAACACGAGTATGACCATTTAGACGGGACTTTATTTATAGAAAGAATTTCTCCAGTGGCTAAAAAAATGATATCTAAAAAATTACAACTTATAAAAAAAGAAACTGAGAAAAAATTAAAAAAATAAGTTGGTGAAACTAGATGAACTTAAAAAGAGTAGGATTAGTTCTAATTGTACTATCAATAGTAGTGGGAGTAACACCAAGAATATATAAAAGTTTTATAAAAATCCAAAAGTTAACTTTTGAATTAAATGCCTTAAAATATAGAAAGCAAGAATTAAACGACGAGATAAGAAGATACAAAATAAATACTGATCATTTAAAAGATGATTTCTATAAAGAAAAGGAAGTAAGAGAAAAACTTAAAATGGTTAAACCGGGAGAACATATTTATAAAGTATTGGTTAAGTAATAAAATTTAATATACAAAGTAAGTATAGGAGGAAAAATGAAAAAAGAAATAGCATTAGATTTTGCCAGAGTAACTGAAGCAGCAGCATTAGCAGCTCAAAAATGGGTAGGAAGAGGAGATAAAAACCTAGCTGATAACGCAGCAGTAGAAGCTATGAGAAACGTTCTAAACAGAATGAAAATAGACGGAGAGATAGTTATTGGAGAGGGAGAGATTGATGAAGCTCCAATGTTATATATCGGTGAAAAATTAGGTTTAAAATATAATGAAAAAGATATTGAACCATTCACAGAAGAAGAATTATCTTTAGTTGATATAGCTGTTGACCCAATTGAAGGTACAAGAATGACAGCTCAAGGGCAACCAAATGCAATCGCAGTTTTAGCAGCAGCTGAAAAAGGAACTCTTTTAAAAGCACCAGATATGTATATGGAAAAATTAGTTGTTGGACCAGAAGCAAAAGGTGTAATAGACCTTGATAAATCTTTAGAAGATAATATAAGAGCAGTAGCTAAAGCTTTAGGAAAAGATGTAAAAGATGTAATGATAGCTATTCTTGACAAACCAAGACATAAAAAAGTAATCGAAAGAATAAGAGAATTAGGAGCAAAACTTTATGTATTCCCAGACGGAGACGTTGCATCATCTATTCTTACATCAATTGTTGATTCTGATGTAGATATGATGTATGGAATCGGTGGAGCACCAGAAGGAGTAATCTCTGCAGCAGTTATAAGAATCTTAGGTGGAGATATGCAAGGAAGACTTATCCTTAGAAGTGATGTAAAAGGTTCTGACGACAAAAACGACAAAATATCTGAAGAAGAAGCTAGAAGATGTAAAGAAGTTGGAGTTGAAGTTGGTAAAAAACTAGAACTTAACGACCTTGTAAGTACAGATGAAATTATATTCTCTGCCACTGGTATAACTTCTGGAGATCTATTAGAAGGTGTAAAAAGAAAAGGAAATATCGCTAGAACACAAACTCTTTTAGTAAGAGGAACTAGTAAAACAATAAGATATATCAACTCTGTTCATAACTTAGATTTCAAAGATGCACATCTAAATGATTTAGTAATTTAGTAGGTGGGGTATGTTATTTTATGAAGAGTTTATAAAAAATATAAAAAATAATTTAGAATTAAAAGGAAGAGAGAGATTCTTACTTGATATTAAAAAAACTGTCTTTTGGTTAGGTACAGGACTTCCAATACTTGTTATGGGGATAGCTGAGCTTATGATGTATTCATCAAGTAAAGCTCCAAAAGATATGATACTTGCAGTTATATTTATCTTTATCGCTCTAAGACATTTAAAAGTATATTTTAGTTACAAGATAATATTAGATTTTGAAAAAGATCTATTAATAAGCAATGATGTTAAAATAGAACTAAATAATATAAAATCTTGTGTATTAAAAGAAGAAGTTCTTGGAAGAAAAGGAAAAGTACAAGCTGTAGTTGAAATAGTAACTAATGATAAGAGAAAAATCATCATACCTTTAATGATGAATAAACAAGTGAGATTTGTTAGTCTTTTAAATACTAGATTAAAAAATATATTTGTTATTGAAAAATAATCAAAGTAATAATTAAAGCTGGTTAGGGATAATTTTTAACCAGCTTTTTTTATTTTCTAAAATTATAAGAAAAAATATAGAAGATGTTATTATATAAAAATTTTGACTAAGGAATAAAATTTTTAAAGAAAGAGGTTATCCATAATTATAAAAAGCATAATGAAAAGATTTCAAAATGAGAATCATAATATAATATAGTTATGAAAAAATAAAATTTCCAAAAAATAAGAAAAGAACACCTCTGGGTATAAGTGTTCTTTCCTTGTATAACACAAAATAAATAGGATGAGTATAACGAAAAATTGATCTGAGTCAATATTTCTTGGAAAACTCTGGATAAAATTTCCCATACACATATGATACAACATTTTTTAAAAAAAAGCAAGTAAAAATATAAAAAAGAAAACATAAAAGGATAAAAAAATATTCAATTTTAGAGGGTGTGAAGAGTTTTCTGTAAATCTTAACTTTCTATGATAAAAATTGTTTAATTTAATATTTTTACTTTAT
>NZ_JADYTX010000013.1 GCF_021531475.1 Fusobacterium perfoetens
AAGATGAATTAGGAGCAGACAGAGTAGTATTCAACGGTCCAGACGAACAATTATTATCAGGACTAGCTATGGGAGCTGACGGAGGAATCGGTGGAACATACGGAGTAATGCCAGAATTATACTTAGAAATAGAAAGATTATTCAAAGCAGGAGAAATAGCAAAAGCAAGAGAAATCCAATATGAAGCATGTAGAATAATCTATGCAATGTGTGGATGTAAAGGAAACTTATACGCAGTAATGAAAGCAATCTTAAAAATGAGAGAAGGAATTGACTGCGGAAGCGTAAGAAATCCATTACCAGAATTAGTAGCAGAAGACATGCCAAAAGTAGAAGCATGTGCAAAAATGATAGACGAAGCAATGAAAAAATTCTTCTAATCAATTGAGTAAAAATATAGCTAATTCAAAATTTATAAAAATTAAGGGGCTATCTATTTTGATAGCCTTTCTTAAAATACCAAAGGAAAAATCTTTTGGTATTTTTTCTTTTAAAAAATAAAGATACTGTATAATATTTTGTTAAAAAAGATAAAACTTATTTTTCTTTTACTTGACAAAAAAAGTAAAATATATTATGATATGATGTAAAATAATTTAGTTTATTTATTAAAGCACTATATAAGCCTATAATATGGTTAGGCGTCTCTACATACAACCGTAAATTGTATACTATGGCCTGCAACAAATTTATTTTATTATAAGGGCCTGAAGCTTTTTCAGGCTCTTTTATATTTTTTATTTTATTAGGGAGGATTCAATGGAAAAGTTTTTTAAATTGTCTGAAAAAAACACAACAGTAAGACAAGAAATCATTGCAGGTATCACTACTTTTTTAACTATGGCTTACATAGTTTTTGTTAACCCAGCTATTTTATCAGCTACTGAGATGGATCAAGGAGCATTAATCACAGCTACTTGTCTTTCAGCTATAATTGGTACAGGACTTACAGGTCTTTGGGTAAATGCACCATTTGCTATGGCACCAGGAATGGGACTTAACGCTTTCTTTGCTTTTACATTAGTAAAAGGTATGGGAGCAACTTGGGAACAAGCTCTTGGAGTAGTATTTTTATCAGGAATTATATTTGTAATTTTAACAGTTACTGGAGTTAGAAAAGCTCTTATCCTTGCAATTCCTATGGAATTAAGACTTGCAACAGGAGCAGGAATTGGTTTATTTATAGCGTTTTTAGGAATGCAATCAATGGGACTTATAGTAGATAATCCAGCTACACTTGTAGGACTTGGAGCATTTACAAAACCAGTGGCTATTTCAGTTATAGGATTAGTAGTTATGGCTTTCCTAGAAGTAAGAAAAACTAAAGGTGGAATCTTATTAGGAATAGTAATCACAACTATTTTAGGAATTTTAATGGGAGAAATTGAAGCTCCAAAAACAATAATCTCTATGCCACCAAGCATAGCTCCAATAGCTTTCAAACTTGATATATTAGGAGCTTTAAAACCAGCTTTAATGGGAGCAATATTATCATTCCTATTTGTTGACTTATTTGATTCTTTAGGAACAATCTTAGCTTGTGCAAATGAAGCAGGGCTTATAGATAAAGATGGAAATGTTGAAAAAATAGATAAAGTATTAGAAGTAGACGCTGCATCAACAATGATAGGTTCACTTCTTGGAACTTCAACAGTTACTACATTTGTTGAATCTGCATCAGGAATAGCAGCTGGAGGAAGAACAGGACTTACTTCTATCACAACAGCAATTTGTTTCTTTATAGCATTATTCTTCTCTCCATTAATCGGAGCCGTACCAGCTTACGCAACAGCACCAGCTTTAGTTATAGTTGGAGTATTTATGTTTAAAAACTTATTAGACATAGATTTAAGAAATCTTGAAACAGCTATCCCTTGTTTCTTAACAATTGCTATGATGCCACTTGCTTATAGTATCTCAATAGGACTTGCATTTGGTTTCGTATCATATGTTTTAATCAAAGTGTTTGTAGGAAAAGCAAGAGAAGTAAACTTAATCCTTTGGATAGTTGCCATATTCTCTTTCTTAGAAATTACAGGTTTAATGAAAGTTTTAGTAGGAAAATTATTCTAGCATAAATTAAAGAAATAGTATATAATATATAGTGTAACATTTTTATGTTACACTATATTTTTTTATTGTAAATTAAGGAGAAAATATTATGTTAGAGAATCTTTTAGTATCGCTAAATGTTGTATTTCCCATTTTTGTTATGTTGACAATAGGGGTTTATGTGAGAAAGAAAAAAATGGTAACAGATCAGTCCCTATCTGTTATGAATAAACTTGTGTTTAGAATATTTATGAGTTCTCTACTTTTTATAAATATCTCAAATATGGATATAAAAGCAGTTCTTGATGTAAGAAATTTAAAATTAGTTTTAATTATCTGGGGAGCTTTATTTTCTATAACTGTGCTTTGTTATTTTTTATTTGAAAAAACTATGACTGATAGAAATCAAATACCAGTTATGATACAAGGAGCTTATAGAGCAAACTTAGCACTTTTTGGAATACCTATGGCAATGTCTTTATATGGAGAAAAGGGTCTTGGAGTGATGTCACTTGTGAGTGCTGCTGCAATTCCTCTTACAAATATGATGGCGGTAAGTCTTTTGGAAGGGTATGCTACAAAAAAAGTAAATGTAAAGAAAGTTTTAATCTCTATTGCAAAAAATCCTTTGATTATTTGTAGTACCCTGGCTTTGATTGTGGTATTTCTTGATATAAAACTTCCAAAACTTATAAAAAATCCTATTGTAAGTCTTGGGCAAGTGGCTACACCTCTTTCATTTGTGGTTTTAGGGGCAACTTTAAAATTTGACAGCCTTGTAAAAAATCTTAAACTTAGTATGGTAGCAAATACAATAAAACTTATAATTCTTCCATTGATAGCTGTAAGTATTGGAATAAAAGCTGGATTTACTAATGAATATTTGCTTGGAATTTTAGGGGCAACAGGAGCTCCAGGAGCAGTATCATCTTTTATTATGGTTAAAGAGATTGGAGGAGATGAAAATTTAGCAGCGGAACTTGTGGTTTCTTCAACTCTTTTATCAATACTTACTTTATTTGTATGGATATTTGTTTTAAAAACTTTTGGTTATTTATAAGAAAATTGGAGAGAAGATGACAGATAAAGAGATTGAAATTCAAATGGAAAAAGCCATAGATAAAATTCCGTGGGAGATAAAAAAAATAAAAGTAATACTTTTTTTAATAAAAAACTTTAGAAAATTAAAGGGATTTTTAAAAATATAATTGGAGGATAGAATGGATAAAAAAGTTGAAAAATTAGTTAGAAAAATAGATGAAGAATTTAAAAAAAGAGGATTTGAAATAACTGAGGATTTAGAAGAACTTGTTGAAACAACTCCTAGCGTAGAAAAAGCTTTAGGAAATACAAATTTTAATAGCATTGAGATATTTCAAGTAGATGAAGAAAATGCAATAGGATTTACACTAGATGAGATGCAAGTAAACTTCTTTATAGAATATGGAGAAGATGAAGAAGGACCTTGGTATGAGGCGTCTGCTGAAATAATCAATTTCTAAAAATAAAAATAAGATAAAAAATGGGCTGTTGTGTCATAAAATATATATGATTTACAACAGCTTTTTTTAATAAAAAAATAATGTTTGACTTGAAAAAATTAAAGGAATATAATATACAGGTATTTTTTAAAAAAGTTAAAAAAGGGGGCAACATTTTGTTTATTCAGCTTTTAATTTTATTGTCTATTAATTTTGTCGGTATTCTTATCCAAAAGTTTTTTCATCTACCTTTACCAGGAACTATAATAGGTATGATGATACTTTTTATATTACTATACACAAAAGTTTTAACAGAGAAAACTATTGGAGATATATGTGATTTTCTTATAAAGATAATGGTACTTCTGTTTTTACCTCCAATAATCGATTTGATAGAAAACTTTGATTTGTTAAGAGTAGGATTTTTGAAAATTATATTTTTATTAGTAGTGACAACAGCTATCACAATGGTTGTCACAGGAAAAACAGTAGACTTTTTAATTAGAATGAAAGAGGGGAAAAAATAATGAGTATGGAAATTTTAAACAGTCCACTTTTTGGGCTTATACTAACAATTTTGGCTTTTAACATAGGGCTTTATATATTTGAAAAATCTGGAAAATTTCCATTATTTAATCCATTGCTTATAAGTGGAATAATAGTTATAAGTTTGATGGAGGGATTTAATATTCCACTAAGTTATTATCAAAAAGGTGGGGTTATGTTATCGTTTTTCTTAGCACCAGCCACAATAGCTCTTGCACTTCCTCTTTATAGACAGGTTGATAAATTGAGAGAACATTTTTTCCCAATCATTGTTGGAGCTTTAGTAGGAGCAGTGACAGCTATTGTATCGATAATATTTATAGGAAAAGCTTTGGGAATTGATGAAGTTCTTCTTAAATCTTTTATGCCAAAATCAATCACAACACCTCTTGGAATAGAGTTAAGTGCTTTGGTTGGAGGAATTCCTGCAATAACAATTTTCGCTATAATAATTACTGGGATAACTGGAAATGCTATCGCTCCATTTATCTGTAAATATTTTGGAATAAAACACCCAGTAGCAAAAGGTTTAGGAATTGGAATATCAAGCCACGCTGTTGGAACAGCAAAAGCTATTGAAATGGGAGAGATTGAGGGAGCTATGAGTGCTTTATCAATAGTAATAGCTGGGATAATTACTTTTTTAGTAGCACCACTTTTATTATTCTTAATCTAGGGAGGAAATGTGAAAATATATTTTGTACGCCACGGAGAAACTGAATGGAATGTAAAAAAAATATTTCAAGGGGTAAAAGATTCTCCTTTAACAAGTCTTGGGAAAGAGCAAGCTAGAAAATTAAAAAATAGATTAAATCAGTTAGATTTTGATTATTTTTATTCATCTCCACTTGGGAGAGCCAAAGAAACTTTAAGAATACTTACAGAGGATAGAAAAAATATTACTTTGGGAGAGATAGAAAATTTTAGAGAGATTGATATGGGAGAGATGGAAGGAGTTCCAAGAGATGATTTTGAAAGAAAATACCCTGTTCAATTTAATAATCTTTGGTACAATGGAAAAGATTATGATCCAAGTGAATATAAGGGAGAAAATTTCCAAGGAGTAATAGATAGAGTAAAAAAAGGCTTAGATTTTTTAGTGACAAATCATAAAAAAGATGATAAAATTCTTGTAGTTTCTCACGGAATTGCTTTAGAGGCAATATTTGCTTGTATAAATAACGAGGGAGTGGAAACTTTTTCAGAAAGAAAAGTTCCAGAGAATACAAGTCTTACAATAGTAGAGTATATAGACAATCAATTTAAAATTTTGGATTTTTCTAATACTTCACATCTGGACTAATAAAAAGGGGGAGATAAGATGAGATTTACAAAAATGCAAGGGGCTGGAAATGATTTTTTATTAGTAAATGGTTTTGAATATAATTTGGAAGAAATAGTTCCAAAAATAAAAAATCTATGTGATAGAAGATTTGGTGTTGGAGGAGATGGGCTTATGGTAGCTCTTCCAAGCGAAACTTGTGATGTAAAAATGTATTACTACAACAGTGACGGTTCACAAGGTGAAATGTGTGGTAATGGACTTAGATGTTTTGTAAAATTTGTCTATGAAAAAGGAATAGTAAACAAAGAAAATCTGAAAATAGAAACTTTAGCAGGAGTTCAATCTGCTGACCTTATAACAGAAAATGGAAAGGTAAAACAAGTTGAAATAGAAATAAGTAATCCTATATTTGAGCCTAAAAAAATTCCTGTGGAAGTAGAGGGAGAAAATGCTTTTAATCAAGAGTTGGAAGTTTTTGGAGAAAAAGTTAAATTCTCTACAATATTTTTAGGTGTACCTCATACAGTTATCTTTATGGATAATGAAAATCAATATGATATAAATAAATTTGGGAAAGAGATAGAAAAACACCCATTATTCCCAAGAAAAACAAATGTAAACTTTATAGTTGTAGAGGATAGAAAAACTATAAAAATATTTACTTGGGAAAGAGGTGCTGGAAGAACTTTAGCTTGCGGTACTGGTTCTTGTTCAGCTGGTCTTGTATCTTACAAATTAGGTTTTACAGATAAAGAGGCAAAAATCATAACAGAAGGTGGAGATCTGTTTGTAAATGTATTAGAAAATAGTGTAAGACTTCGTGGTGGAGCAGAGATAACTTTTGAAGGTGAAGTTGATTTATCAAAATATTAATCTATAAATAAAAAACTTTGAATTACTTCATACTTCAAGAAATTGATTAACTACGGTTTATCTCTCTAAAATCTCAAAACTCGCTAGCGCTCAAACAGTTGAGATTTTTAGCGTTCGATAAATCCTTGTTATTCTAATTTCTTTCAGTAAATTACGTAATTCTTAAAGTTTTTTAAATTAAAATATAATTATGTAAATAAAAATAGGATTTTATTTAGAAAAATTTTTAGAAAAAATCCTATTTTTCTTTTTTTGAAAAAAATTAAAAAATTTTTTAGCAATTTAGCAAAAAATACAGTCTATATAAATGGATAAAAAAATAAATTTTGGAGGAAATATGGAACTGATTCATAGAGATACCAAAGATGGTTTAAACTTAGTAGGTTGTTACTGGGAGGGGAAAAAAGAAAAAGCGTGTATTGTATTTACTCACGGTATGTATGATAATATTTTGGAAAATAATTTCGTAGAACTTATGGGAGAGGAACTTTCAAAAAAAGGTTACGGATTTATTTTTGGACATAACAGAGGTTATGGGGTTATAAATACAATATTAGTAAAAGATAGAGAAAGTGGAAAGTTTAGCAATAAAATAATCGGATCAACTTTTGAAAAATTTGGTGAAAGTATCTATGATGTTGATTTGTGGGTTGAAACTGCCAAAAGTTTTGGATATTCAAAAATTATTCTAGCCTCACATAGTTTTGGTTGGCTAAAAAATCTATATTATATGTCTAAAAAAGGATTAAGTAATATAGCGGGAGTTATAATGATATCTCCGCCAGATACAGTTGGACTTGTAGGAAGATGGGAAAAATCAAAGGAGATGTTTGCTGAGGCTTGGGAAAATATCGAGAAGGGAAACTCTAAAAAAATAATGGAGCATAAAATGTTAGATATATTTCCCATTAGTTCAAGAACATTTTATTCATATAGAAGAGATGGGATTTTGGATATATTTCCCCTTGTAGAAAGTCCAGAAGAATTTGGATATTTTTCAAAAATTGATAAACCAATAATTATGTTTTTAGCCGAAAGAGATAATGTAATAGTGGAAACTCCACAAAAAGATATAGAAAAAATAAAAAGTTATGCAAAGTCTACTGATGATTTTACAGGAATAGTTATAGAAAAAACAACCCATAAATATATAAAAAAAGAAAAAGAGCTTGTAAATTATATTGTTGATTGGGTAGAAAAAAGATTTTAGAAAATAAAAGGAGTAAATTTATGAAAAATGAATATTTTTATGAAATAGAAAAAAAATATTTTGAAATAAAAGATGATATTGATAAAAGACTTGAAGAGTATAAAAAAGTTTGGGAAGAGGGAACAAATGAAGATATTCATGCAGAACTATCTTTTTGTATATTAACTCCTCAATCAAAAGCTCGAAATGCTTGGAAAGCTATTACAAATATGAGAAATGATAATGTTTTATTTAGTGCTGATGCAGAAACTTTATCAGAATATTTAAACATAGTGAGATTTAAAAATAATAAGGCAAAATATCTAGTTGAACTTAGAAACCAAATGACAAAAGATGGAAAAATTATAACTAAAGATTTTTTTGAAAGCATTCCTACTGTTCCAGAAAGAAGAAATTGGATAGTTGAAAATATAAAAGGAATGTCTTGGAAAGAGGCTGGACATTTTTTAAGAAATGTTGGATTTGGACAAGAGGTAGCAATCCTTGATAGACATATTCTAAAAAATCTTGTAAGACTTCAAGTGATACCAGAAGTACCAAAAACTTTATCCAAAAAAATCTATTTAGAGATAGAGGACAAGATGAAAAATTATTGCAAAGAAGTGGGAATTACAATGGATAGAATGGATTTATTGCTTTGGTATCTAGAGGCAGGAGAGATATTTAAGTAAATAGAAATATTGAAAAAAAAGAGAAATCGTGTTATAATTCTCAAGATACTAAAAAAATGTGGAGGACTGATGAAAAAAAACGCTACTGTTATAACTTATGGTTGCCAAATGAATGTTAATGAAAGTGCAAAAATAAGAAAAATAATGGAAAACTTAGACTATGATATAACTGATAATATAGATGAAAGTGATGTAGTATTCTTAAATACTTGTACTGTAAGAGAGGGAGCTGCAACACAAATATATGGAAAGCTTGGAGATCTGAAAAGAGCTAGAGATGCTAGAGGAACAAAAATAATAATTACAGGTTGTTTTGCTCAAGAGCAAGGAAAAAAACTTTTAGAAAAATTCCCTTACATTGATATTATAATGGGAAACCAAAATATTGGAAGAATTCCTGAGGCATTAGATGAGATAGAACACAACAAAAAAGTAAAACACGTAATCTTAACAGAATATGAAGAAGAATTACCACCAAGAATTGATGCAGATTTTGATAATAAAATCACAGCCTCAATTTCTATCGGTTATGGTTGTAATAACTTCTGTACATATTGTATAGTTCCATATGTAAGAGGAAGAGAAAGATATGTGCCAATGGCTGAGATTGTAGAGCAAGCAAAAGAATTTGTAAAAAAAGGTTATAAAGAAATTATGCTTTTAGCTCAAAATGTAAATTCTTATGGAAGAGGGCTTAGCGAAAATGAAACTTTTGCAAATCTTTTACAAAATCTTTGTGATATAGAGGGAGATTTCTTAATAAGATTTGTTTCTCCTCACCCAAGAGATTTTACAGATGATGTTATTGATGTTATTGCAAAAAATCCTAAGATTGCAAGAAGTATCCATATTCCTTTACAATCTGGTTCTAGTAGAGTTTTAAAACTTATGAACAGAGGTTACACAAAGGAAAAATATTTAGATTTAATAGAAAAAATAAAAACAAGAATACCTGATATAGCTATTACAACAGATATAATAGTAGGATTCCCTCAAGAAACTGAGGAAGATTTCCAAGATACTTTAGATGTTGTAAGAAAATCTAAATATGATACAGCATTTATGTTTATGTATTCTATTAGACAAGGAACAAAAGCTGCTGTTATGGAAGGACAAATAGATGATGAAGTAAAACACGATAGACTTCAAAGATTAATTGCTCTTCAAACAGAAATTTCAAAAGGAATAAGTGAAACTTACGAAGGAAAAATCGAAAGAGTTTTAGTTGAAGGGCCAAGTAAGAAAAATAAAGAAG
The DNA here is from genome assembly GCF_021531475.1 of Fusobacterium perfoetens. Taxonomy (NCBI): domain Bacteria; kingdom Fusobacteriati; phylum Fusobacteriota; class Fusobacteriia; order Fusobacteriales; family Fusobacteriaceae; genus Fusobacterium; species Fusobacterium perfoetens. The sequence continues at coordinate 9,374 of NZ_JADYTX010000013.1, forward strand.
TTTTAAGTAGTAGAACTTCTACAAATAAAATAGTTTTATTTAAGGGTGAAAAAGAGTTAGAGGGACATTTTGTAGATGTAAAAATTACTGAATGTAAAACTTGGACTTTATATGGTGAGTTAGTAAAATAAAAATAATGGAGGAGTGATATGGAGTTTGAAAAATTTCTACTGAAGGAACTTTTAGAAATCTGCAAACAATTAGAGATAGAAAATGTTTCTGGGAAGAAAAAAAATGAGATAATTAAAATGCTAGAGGAACATTTTGCCAATTCAGATGATCTTACAATAGCAAGTGGGACTTTGGATATAATGGGAGATGGATACGGATTTTTAAGGGATACAACAGTAGAAGGGAAAAAAGATATCTATATTTCTCTTTCACAAATTAAAAGATTTAAGTTAAGACAAAAAGATATAGTAATCGGAGTTATCAGAAAACCAAAAGATGATGAAAAAAACTATGCTCTTAGAAAAGTTTTATTTGTAAATAATGAATCAACAGAGAAAGCTGAGGCAAGAGTACCTTTTGAGGATTTGATTCCGTACTATCCAACACAAAAATTAAAACTTGAAACAAATCAAAAAAATATTTCTGGAAGAATAATAGACCTTATTGCACCTATTGGAAAAGGACAAAGAGGACTTATAGTTGCACCACCAAAAGCTGGAAAAACTATTCTTATAAGCACAATAGCAAATTCTATAATCGAAAATCATAAAGATGTAGAAGTTTGGATTTTGCTGATAGATGAAAGACCAGAAGAGGTAACAGATATAAGGGAAAATGTTAAGGGAGCGGAAGTTTATTATTCAACTTTTGACGAAGATCCGAAAAATCACACAAAAGTAACAGAAGAAATTATAGAGAGAGCTAAGGTAAAAGTTGAAAATGGTGAAGATGTTGTAATACTTATGGACTCTTTAACAAGGCTTGCAAGAGCTTACAACATAGTTATTCCATCAAGTGGAAAACTTATATCAGGGGGAATTGATCCAAGTGCTCTATATTATCCTAAAAATTTCTTTGGAACAGCTAGAAATATAAAAAATGGTGGAAGTTTAACAATAATTGCAACAGCCTTGGTTGATACAGGAAGTAAGATGGACGATATTATTTATGAAGAATTTAAAGGAACTGGAAATATGGAAATCCATCTTGATAGAAGTTTAGCTGAGCTTAGAATATATCCTGCAATAGATATTCAAAAATCAGGAACAAGAAAAGAAGAACTACTTATTGATAAGAAAAAATTATCAGTAATTTGGGATTTTAGAAGATATTTGGCAGGACTTGATAAAGCTTCAGCTACAAAATATTTGATAAATGAGATAAAAAGTACAAAAAGTAATGATGAAATGATAGAAAAATATATGAGTTCTGTGGAAAAGAGTTAGAAAGGAGATTTTAGTCAAATGGCTTTTAATTTAGAAGAACTTAATAAATTAAGAAAAAAGAATATAAAGCAATATGTAATGGTAAAAAGAAATAAAGAGATTGTTATAATTTTAGGAGTTTTTCTAATAATAAATATGATTATTATAAATACCTTTCTAAAACCTTTTAACAGAGAAGTTGTAGATACATCAAAATTTACTGAATTTTATCAAAGTGAAAGCGAAGATAAAAAAGATTTAGAAGATGTATTTGTTGTTTTAAGCAAAAACTATTATACAATAAAGAAAAATTATAATTTAAAAGATAAGCCAGTAGAAATTACAGAAGAACAAGTTTCTAAAATTTTAGGTGAAGAGATAAAAGAGCCTGAAATAAAACCAGAAACGACTACTGCACCAAAAGTAGCTTTAGAAAAAAGAATTTATGAAGTAAAAGCTGGAGATTCTTTAGATAAGATTTCAAAAGAATTTTCTCAAAGTATAAATATTATAAAAGCTAATAATCCTAAAATTGGTACTACTCTTCAAATAGGAGAAGAATTGTTAATACCAACAATAAATGGTATTTATTACAAAGTTAAAAATGGAGATAGTCTTTCTAGAATTTCAACAAAATATAAAGTAAAAATAGATGTTATAAAAGAATATAATAATTTAACATCAGATACTTTAAAAGTAGGGCAAGAGTTATTTTTAAAAGATCCTAACTTAAAAAATATATCTTCTTCAGTAAGAACTTTTACAATGCCAGTAAATTATAAAGGGATTACTAGTCCTTATGGAAATAGATTTCACCCAGTATTAAAAAGATATATTTTACATTCTGGTGTAGATATGGTAGCTAGCTATGTTCCTGTAACAGCTTCAAGAAGTGGAGTAGTTACTTTTGTGGGAGTTGCTGGAGGATATGGAAAATTAATAAAAATAAAACACTCAGATGGATATGAAACTAGATATGCCCATCTTAATAGAATTGATGTAAAAAAAGGTCAAAAAGTAAGCCAAGGTCAATCTTTGGGACAAAGTGGAATGACTGGAAGAGTAACAGGACCACATTTACATTTTGAAGTTAGAAAAAATGGTAAACCTGTAAATCCAATGAAATATTTAAAAAGATAAAACAAAAATAGAGAAAGCCTAAAAAACTTTCTCTATTTCTTTTATAATAACTTTTTAAATTTTAACTAAAAACAAAAACTCTATTTATTTCTTTCTGCAGCAATAGCTCCAGCTCCAGCTCCAAGTCCAGCTCCAACAAGAGTACCCGTATCTCCTCCTATTATATGACCAGCCACAGCTCCGACAGCTGCTCCAGTAGCTATATGTTTTTCAGTTCTTGTACATCCAACAAAAGCGATACTTGCAAGTGCTAAAACAACTAAAAATTTTTTCATAAATTACCTCCCAAAAAGCAATATTGATATAAAAAAAGAGGATACCTTTTTTAATAAGACATATCTTTTATAAAAAAAGTTTAAAAAAATTAATAAAATTAAAAAGAATTTGCAAAAGTTTATAAAAAAATATATAATAACAATTAGCATATACATCTGACAAGACAGAAAAAAGGAGAAAAAATGGGAGTAAGAGAATTTTTAAGAAAAAAAGATGTTATCTTTAGTACAGAAAGGTATTTGATAGTTGCAATGAGTAATATGGCAATGGGACTTTTTTCATCGCTACTTGTGGGAACTATTTTAAAAACAGTGGGAACAAAATTAAATATTAGTTATTTAGTTGAAGTTGTATCACCACTTGCTATGCAAATGACAGGACCAGCAATAGGAGTTTCAATAGCATATGGTTTAAAAGCACCAGGACTAGTTTTGTTTGCTTCTACAATAACAGGAGCTTTTGGAAATAAAGTTGGTGGACCAGTTGGAGCTTTTTTTGGGACAATAGTTGGAGTAGAAATAGGAAAATTAATATCTAAAGAAACAAAAATAGATATAATTTTAACTCCAGTACTTACAATTTTAACAGGAATGTTAGCGGGAGAATTAATAGGACCAACAGTTGCAAGAGTAATGTCATCTTTTGGTAAAGTTATAATGGTAGCAACAGATTTACAACCATTCTATATGGGAATTTGTATCTCAGTTCTTATGGGAATAGCTTTAACTTTACCTATAAGTAGTGCAGCTATTTGTATGATGCTTGGACTAAGTGGACTTGCAGGGGGAGCAGCTACAGTTGGTTGTTGTTGTCAAATGGTTGGATTTGCCGTGATGAGTTTTAAAGAAAATGGATTTGGTGGACTTGCAGCTCAAGGACTTGGAACATCAATGCTTCAAATGGGAAATATAATTAGAAACTGGAAAATTTGGATTCCACCTACACTTGCTTCTGCGGTACTTGGACCAGTGGCTACAATAATATTTAAAATGGAAAATAGTCCTATTGGCTCAGGAATGGGAACTTGTGGTTTAGTTGGACAAATCGCTACAGTTGGTACAATGGAAGAGATTGGAAGAGGGGGAACAAATCTTTATCTTACAATTTTACTTTTACATATTGTACTACCAGCAATATTAACACTTTTCTTTGCTCATATAATGAGAAAGAAAAATTTAATAAAAGATGGAGATTTAAAACTAGAATTATAAAAAAATGTAAATAAAAAAGAAGCTATTTTCTGGGGGGATAGCTTCTTTTTTTCATTAGTATAACTAATGGGGAAAATATTATGATACGTTTATTATAGAGATGTTATATGTCACTAATATGTCAAAAATAAAAAATTAGAAAAAATATTATTAAATAAATATTACAAAAAAATAAAAAAGAAGCTATTTTTGGGGGGATAGCTTCCTTTTCATCCATATAATTAATGGGGAAATATTATGATATTTGAATTGTACTAAATAAATGTGTCAAAACTGTGTCACAATAAAAAAGTATCAAAAAAATGTTATAAAATAAAAAAGAAGCTACTTTCTGGGGGAATAGCTTCTTTTTATTAGTATAACTAATGGGGAAAATATTATGATGGCTTTATTATATCGGTACAATGTGTCAAAAATATGTCAAAGAGAAAAAACTATAAATTTTTGAATAATATCATGTTATGTGATAAAATATCTTTATAAAATCTAAATAAAATATAGAGGTGCTTTAATTATGAGAAAAACAAGAGAGATAAAAATAGGTAATTTATATATTGGCGGAGAAAATCCTATTATTATTCAGTCTATGACAAATACTCCTACTGAAGATGTAGAAAAAACAGTGGCTCAAATAAAAGAATTAGAAAAAGCTGGTTGTGAATTAGTAAGAGTTACAGTAAACACAGAAAAAGCAGCAGAAGCTATAAAAGAGATAAAAAAGCAAATAAATATTCCACTTGTGGCAGATATACATTTTGATTATAAGTTAGCTTTAAAAGCTATGGAAAATGGAATAGACAAACTTAGAATAAATCCTGGAAATATAGGTGATGATGAAAAGGTAAGACTTGTGGTAGAAAAAGCAAAAGAATCAAATGTTCCTATAAGAATTGGAGTAAATAGTGGTTCTGTTGAAAAAAAAATATTAGAAAAATATGGAAGAGTAACTGCTGATGGAATGGTAGAAAGTGCTATGTACCACGTTAATCTTTTGGAAAAATATGGATTTAATAATATTATAATCTCACTAAAAGCTAGTAATGTAAAAATGATGGTTGATGCTTATAGAAAAATATCAGAGCTTGTTGATTATCCATTACATTTAGGGGTTACAGAAGCTGGAACAGAATTTCAAGGAACAGTAAAATCAGCTATTGGAATAGGAAGTCTTTTAGTTGACGGAATTGGAAATACAATAAGAGTTTCATTAACAGAAAATCCAGTTGAAGAGATAAAAGTGGCAAAAGAAATTTTAAAAGTTTTAGGATTAAGAGAGGGAGTAGAGATAGTTTCTTGTCCTACTTGTGGAAGAACTCAAATAGATTTAATTGGACTTGCTAAAAAAGTTGAAAAAGAGTTTGGAAATATAGAAAAAAATATAAAAATAGCTGTTATGGGTTGTGTTGTAAATGGACCTGGAGAAGCTAAAGAAGCAGACATTGGAGTTGCTGGTGGAAAAGGAGAGGGACTTTTATTTAAAAAAGGAGAGATTGTAAAAAAAGTTAAAGAGGAAGAAATTATCCCAGAACTTAGAAAAATGTTAGAGGAAATTTTGTAAAATTTTAAACTAAAATAAAAAAAAATAAGTCAAAAGAGTAAATCAATTTTTAGGAGTATAATTATGAAAGCGAAGGCAGGGATTTTAGTATTATTAATATTAATTGTAACTAGTCTCAGTGGCTGTAAAGCTTTGGATTCTCTTTTGCCAAAAGATTATAACAATGAGATAGCTATGGAAAAAATAGAGGGCAGATATGTCTTTCAAGTTAATTATGACCCTCAATATACAAAACATGTATACCTCGATAATGTAAAAATAAGACCTGGAGTTAAATATTACGTAAAAGAAGGAAAATATTGGTTTAGATATATTGAAGAAGAAAAATATAGATTATCTCTCTTATTTTCAAGACACTCTTTTGATGATGAAGATGACTCAGGTAGCGTAATGCAAGACTATGAAACAGTCAGAAGAGTTATAATGAATGAAGACAAAACAATAAATATAGAAGGAAGAAGGTGTAGAATTGAATTTCAAATCGGCACTGGATGGGATTAAAAATTAATATAGGGGGAGAGAGATGGATTTTGATGAAATATATGATGAATATTTCGATCGTATTTATTATAAAATCCTAGGCTCAGTAAAAAATGCAGAAGACGCGGAAGATATAGCTCAAGAAGTATTCGTGAGTGTTTATAAAAATTTATCTAAGTTTCGAGCTGACAGTAAGATTTATACTTGGATATATAGGATTGCTATCAACAAAACTTATGATTTCTTCAGGAAAAAGAAAATTGATTTAGAATTAAATGAAGAGATTTTAAATATAGAAGATAATAGTGATCTGAATAGTCCTATGATAATTCAAGAAAATCTTAAAAAGTTGAGTAAAGAGGAAAGAGAAATATTGTTGTTGAAAGATGTATATGGTTATAAGTTGCGTGAAATTTCAGATTTAAAAGGAAGAAATATATCGACTATAAAATCTATTTATTATAAAGCTTTGAAGAGTTTAGAGGAGGACAAGTGATGACGCCAAAGGAAAGAGTTAGATTAAATGTATATAAGACATTATTAAAAGAAGAAAAAGAAAAAAATAAAAAGAAATCTTATCTGACTATGTCTGTATTTGTTGTTGGAATATTTGCAGGTTCTGTTTATAATCTTATTCCAAGTACAGAGTCAAAAACTTTAGAAAAAAATATCGGTGAATATACAATATCAAGAGTTGCAGAAGCTCCAAGAGAAAGAGACTTCAATGATTCAATAGACAATTATTTTAATGTCAACTCAAATCACGATAAATCAGAAATAAAAACAGATGAGTATTTTGTATTAAATATGCAATCTTAGTGGAGGCAAAATAGATGTTAAAGAAATACATACTAATATTTACTATCCTTTTTGGAACTTTATCTTTTGGAGATACTAATAGTGAAAATTTAGGAATGATAACAGAAGAAGATTTTGCCAAAGTGGGAGTAACAAAAGAAAATATACTAAAAGCTAAAGATATAATAAATAACTCAAGAAATAAATGTAACTATCTTTTACTTGATAAAAAGAGCAAAGAGTTGGAGATAAATAAATATATTTTAGCTGGAATAGAAAAAAACTGGGATAAAGTTTATGACTTAATTGATGAAATAGGAGATATTGAAGCTGATATTTTAAAGGATAAAATAAGAGCTCAGTACGAAGCTCAACAATGTATATCTCAAGAACAATATTTAAAAGCGAGAGAAATAGCTATAAAAAGAATAGAAAAAGCATCTCAAAATAAGAAAAAATAGAATATTTTATTGACTGAATAAAATATGTGTGATATAATACTAAAGCCGTGAGAGTGATGGAGGTTTATGGCGTAAAGATATCGAACCGTGTCAGGTCTGGAAGGAAGCAGCACTAAGGTATGTTTGCGGGTGTAGATTCAAAGTCATTTTTACGGTTTTGATATGTATATCGAGGAGAGGGAGACTTCTCCTTTTTTTTATAACTATGGAGGAGTAAAAATGTATAAAGTTTTATATGGAGAAGAAATAAAAAAATATACAAATACTTTTAAAAGAATGGAAAAACTTCTTCCAAAATTAAATGAAGCTGAATGTATAATATTGGAAGAGGATAAAGAAACTATCGGATATATTTCTGCTTGGAAAGAGGATAAAAAATATAAGATAGAAAATATCTTTATAAGAAAAGAAGATAGATATAAATCAGCTGGAACTAAACTTATTAACTTTTTTATAAATCATAGCAAAAAGAATGGAAAAAGAGAGATTGAATATGTAGGTGGAGAACAAACAGTTATATCTTTTTTGAAAAAATATAGATTTAAAGAAAAAGATGGAAAAATAGTCCTTGATATATATGAGGATTCTAAAAGGAAAAAAGATGGCTTTGCAGTAGTTATAAGCTCAATATTTTTAAATATATTTTTGGCAGTTATAAAGATTTTTGGTGGAATAAAAGGAAAATCAAATGCTTTATTAGCTGACGGATTTAACTCACTATCAGATGTGGCAAGTTCAACAGCTATTCTTTTAGGGATACATTTCAGTAATATGCCAGAAGATGAAGACCACCCTTACGGTCATGAAAAAATAGAAAGTATAATAGGAATAATGGTTGGAATTTTTGTTGTTATAACAGGGGTTGAGCTTGGAAAAGATGCTGTGATAAAACTTTTAAATAAAGATTATACAGCTATTCCAAATTTTTCAACAATATATCTTGCAATGATATCTATCGTTGTAAAATATGGAATGTATTTTTATAAAATGAAAATAGGAAAGGCTACAAAAAATACAGCATTAATAGCTGATGCAAGAGATAGTAAAAGTGATGTATTATCTTCTAGTGGAGTAGTTATAGGGATTTTACTTTCAATCTATGTGTCTCCAATTTTTGATATAATAGTTAGTATTGTAGTTGCAGGACTTATTTTAAAAGAGGGAATAAGTACAATATTTGAAGTTTCAGATATAATTCTTGATAGACAAGAGGAAGATTTTATTCAAGAGATAGAAGATTATATTTATCATAATACAGATATAAAAAATGTTCACGATATATATATGAGACGTTCTGGGGATAAAATATTTTTGAGTTTGCATATAAGAGTTGATAAAAATATGACAGTTTATGCGTCACACAGCCTTGCAGATAATTTGGAAGAGTCAATAATGACAGATTTTAAAGAAGTGAAAGAAGTTATGATTCATATAGATTCGTTATTAGATTAAAAAGGAGAGGAAATGAAAAGCATACTTGATCAGTTAAATGAACAGCAAAGAAAAGCTGGAGAAAAAATAGATGGACCACTTTTAATTTTAGCAGGAGCAGGTTCTGGAAAAACTAGAACAATAACTTATAGAATTGCTCATATGATATTGGAGAGAGGGATTTCTCCTTACTCTATATTAGCAGTTACTTTTACAAATAAAGCTGCCAAAGAGATGAAAGAGAGAGTTGAAAATCTTATAGGAGAAGATGGAAAAAAAGTTATGCTGTCAACTTTCCACTCTTTTGGATTAAGACTTTTAAGAATTTATAGCTCAAAAATAGGATATAATCCCAATTTTACAATTTATGATACTGATGATCAAAAAAGAATAATAAAACCTATTCTTAAGCAACTGGTAGTAAAAGATAAAGATTTAACAGAGGGAAGAATTGCTTCAATAATCTCTCGTAACAAAGAGGACGGAATCTCTCCAGATGAATATTTAGCAGGAAATAAATATGATGGAAATGCAAAAATTGTTTATGAAGTTTTTGTAAGATATAATCAAGAATTAAAAAATAATAATGGAATGGATTTTTCTGATATTTTAGTAAATACAAATAAACTTTTGGATAATGAAGAAATCCTTACAAAAGTTCAAGAAAAATTCAGATATATAATGGTGGACGAATATCAAGATACAAACAATATTCAATATCAAATTGTAAATAAAATAGCTCAAAAATATAAAAATATTTGTGTTGTTGGAGATGAAAACCAAAGTATATATGGATTTAGAGGAGCGAATATAAAAAATATCTTAGATTTCGAAAAAGATTATAAAGATGCCACAGTTATAAAACTAGAGGAAAACTACCGTTCTACAAAAGTAATTTTAGAGGCAGCAAACTCTGTTATAAAAAACAATAAAACTTCTAAAGAAAAAAATCTATGGACAAGAAAAGCTACAGGAGATTTAATACTTTTAAAACACTGTGACAATGGAAGAGAGGAAGTAAATTTTGTAATTGAGCAAATTCAAAAACTTAAAAAATCTGGAAAAAGATATAATGATTTTACAATCCTTTATAGAACTAATGCTCAATCAAGACTTTTTGAAGAGGGATTTTTAAGAGAAAATATTCCATATAAAATTTTCGGTGGAATGCAATTCTATCAAAGAGCTGAGATAAAAGATATTTTAGGATATTTATCTGTTGTAAATAACCAAATGGACGGAATAAACCTTGACAGAATAATAAATGTTCCTAAAAGAAAAATAGGTGATAAAACTGTTGAAAAAATTAGAAACTATGCTAATGAAAATAATATCACTTACTATGAAGGACTTAAAAATATAGAAAGTGTTGAAGGAATAGGAAAAACAACAGTTGAAAAAATAAAAGAGTTTACTAAAATAATCGATACTCTTATAGAGGAAAGTCAAGAACTTCCAGTGTCAGAACTTTTTAATGATTTACTGGAGATGACAGAATATAAAAAATATTTAGAAACAAATTATGAAGATTATGAGTCTAGAATAGAGAACGTAGAAGAGTTAAGAACTTCTATAGTGGAACTAGAAAAAATTGTTGAAAATTTAACTTTAAGAGAATATTTAGAAAATGTTTCTTTAGTTAGTGCCACTGATGATTTAGATGAGCAAAAAGAGTATGTAAAATTAATGACAATCCATAATTCTAAAGGTTTAGAGTTTCCAGTAGTATTTTTAGTTGGAATGGAAGATGAAGTTTTTCCTAACACAATGAAAGTAATAATAGATCAAGATCAATTGGAAGAGGAAAGAAGAATCTGTTATGTAGGAATAACAAGAGCTGAGGAAAGATTATTTATATCTTTCGCATCTTCAAGATATGTTTATGGAAGAGAGGATTGGAGAACTCCGTCAAGATTTATAAATGAAATTTCTCCAGATCTTATAGAAAAAGAAGAAAATACTCACACAATTAAAGAGAAAAGTGTAGAAGATAAAATTTATGATAAAATAGCTAAAAAATCTTTAAATACTTTTGCAAATACAAAAGAATTAAAACAATCAATTGAAAATATGAAGAAATTACCATATAATATAGGGGACAAGGTTACTCATGTAAAATATGGACTTGGAAAAGTAGTAGGAATAAACGAAAAGAAAGTAAGTGTACAATTTGTTGATGGTACAAAAGATATAGCATTGATATTAGCAGGTAAATTTCTAAAAAAATAGGAGGAAATTGATGAAAAGAAAAACTATAAATCAAGAGATTTTTTATGAGGGGATAGGTCTTCATAAAGGAAAAAATATAAAACTTCATCTAATTCCAGCTGAAAAAGGTGGAATAATATTTAGAAGAACAGATTTAGAAGAGGGAAAAAATGAAATAGCTCTTCACATTGATAATACTTTTGATTTAACAAGAGGAACAAATTTAAAAAATGAATTTGGAGCAGCAGTTTATACAATAGAACATTTTTTATCAGCTCTATATATTTTAGAAATAACAGATTTAGTTGTAGAATTAAGTGACAATGAACTACCTATTTGTGATGGAAGTTCTCATACTTTTATTGAAGAGATAGAAAAAGTGGGAATAAAAGAGCTAGATGAAGATGTAAAAGAGATAGAAATAAAAGAGCCAGTTTATCTTGCTAAAGGAGATAAATATGTAATCGCTCTTCCTTATGATGGATATAAATTAACTTATACAATAAAGTTTGACCATACATTTTTAAAATCTCAAATGTTAGAAACTGAGATTAATTTAGAGAATTATAAAAAAGAGATATCTTTTGCAAGAACTTTTGGATTTGATTACGAGATAGAGTATTTAAAGAAAAATAATCTGGCTTTAGGTGGAACTTTAGAAAATGCAATCGTTATTAAAAAAGATGGAGTATTAAATCCAGATGGATTAAGATATGAAGATGAATTTGTTAGACATAAAATGTTAGATATCATAGGAGATTTGAAAGTTTTAAATAGACCTATAAAGGGGCATATAATAGCAATAAAAGCTGGACATGCTCTTGATATAGAGTTTGCAAATTTGATAAAAAATTTATAATTTGAAAAAATATTTTAAGAAACGAAGAAAAAATCTACAAAAAAAATATACAATATAGTATAATATAGTATAGAAAAAACTCGGAGGTTAATAAATGTTAACAGTTAATGAAATAATGGAAAGAATCCCACACAGATATCCTTTTTTGTTAGTAGATAGAATAGTAGATATCGATAGAGAAAATAATAAAGTAATAGGATTAAAAAATATAACAATAAATGAAGCTTGTTTCCAAGGTCATTTTCCAGGACATCCTATTCTTCCAGGAGTTTTAATAGTTGAAGGAATAGCACAAGCTTTAGGAGTTTTAGTTTTTGAATTAGCTGGAGATGACGGAAAAGATAAAGTTCCTTACTTCGCAGCTCTTGATGAAGTAAAATTTAAAGCTCCAGTAAAACCAGGAGACCAATTAATATATGAAGCACAAATTATAAAACAAAGAAGAAATATTATAAAAGCAGAAGGTGTAGCTAAAGTAGACGGGAAAGTAGTTACAGAGGTAAAATTTACTTTTAGCATAATGGATAAATAACTTAGAATGGGGGAGTTAATGTGACTGAAATACACAGTACATCAATAATAGAAGAGGGAGCAGTTATAGGCGAAAATGTAAAAATAGGTCCTTTTTGCATAATAGGAAAAGATGTAAAAATAGGAAATAATACAACTTTACAATCTCATATAGTTATTGAAGGAATAACAGAGATAGGAGAAAATAATACTATTTATTCATTTGCTTCTATAGGAAAAGCTTCTCAAGATTTAAAGTATAAGGGAGAGCCTACAAAAACTATAATAGGAAATAATAATACAATTAGAGAATTTGTAACTATTCATAGAGGAACAGATGACAAATGGGAAACAAGAATAGGAAATAATAATCTTTTAATGGCTTATGTTCATGTGGCACATGATGTAATAATTGGAGATAATTGTATTTTTTCAAATGCTGCAACATTAGCAGGTCACGTAGAGATAGGAAACTGGGTAATAGTTGGAGGACTGACAGGTGTTCATCAATTTTGTAAAATTGGAGATCACGCAATGATCGGAGGAGCTTCAGCAGTTACACAAGATATATGTCCATTTATTTTAGCTGATGGAAATAAAGCAATTCCAGTGGGACTTAATAATATAGGATTAAGAAGAAGAGGATTTACAGACGAAGAACTTTTAGATTTAAAAAGAGCTTACAAAGTTTTATTTAGAAAAGGTCTACCTTTAAAAGAAGCTTTAGCACAGCTTGAAGAAACATATAGTGAAAGTAAAAATGTAATGAATCTTGTAAACTTTATATCTCAAAGTAAACGGGGGATTGCAAAATAATGGAAAAAGTGGGAGTAATAGTTGGAAATGGGAAACTTCCCTATTCAATTATGAAAGAGATAGAAAAAGATAAAAATATAGAATTTTTTCCAATAGGTCTTTTTGATACAGTAGTCAGCGAGATAAAAGCTCATAAAAATTATAAAAGTTTTAATATTGGTCAGGTAGGAGAGATTACAAAATATTTTATCAAATCCAATATTAAAAAAGTTATTATGCTCGGAAAAGTAGAAAAAGAGTATGTTTTTAAAAATGTAAAATTTGACAAATTCGGAGAGAAAATTCTTGATAATCTTCCAGATAAAAAAGATGAAACTCTCCTTTTTGGAGTTATAGCATTTTTTAAATTAAATGGAATTTCTGTTATCCCACAAAATTTCTTTCTAAAAAAAATAATGTTTGAAAAAAAATGTTATACAAAATCTATGCCAAGTGAAGAGGATTTAGTCACAATAAAAATAGGAAAAGAGGCAGCAAAAGCTTTAAGTGAAGTGGATGCTGGTCAAACTGTTGTATGTAAAAATTCCTCTGTGGTAGCTTTGGAAGGTTTGGAAGGAACTGATAAAGCAATACTAAGAGGAGGAGAACTTGGTGGTGAAGGTTGTATAGTAGTAAAAATGTCAAGACCTCAACAAGATGCTAGGGTGGATATTCCTACAATTGGAGTAGAAACTATAAAAACTTTGGTAAAAATAAAAGCTCGTGGAGTGGTTGGGGAAGCTAAAAAAATGATATTTACAGATCAAGAGGAAGCTATAAAACTAGCAGATGAACACAATATATTTATTGTGGGAATAAAATAAAATTTAGAGGTAAATTTATGAAAATATTTGTATCAACTGGAGAGGTATCTGGAGATTTACATCTTTCTTATTTAATAAAAAATATGTTGGAAATAGATAAAAATATAGAGTTTTATGGAGTAGTAGGAGAGCATTGTAAAGCTTTAGGTGTAGAATCTGTTTTTGATATAAAAGAGTTGGCAATAATGGGTTTTTTAGAAGCTTTAAAAAAATATAGCTTTCTAAAGAAAAAAGCCTATGAGTATATAGAATTTATCAGAGAAAAAAATATAGAAAAAGTGATACTTGTTGACTATGGAGGATTTAATTTAGAATTTCTAAAACTTATAAAAGAGATGCTCCCACAAGTAGAAGTTTATTATTATATTCCACCAAAACTTTGGATTTGGGGAAAAAGAAGAATAAAAAAATTAAGACTTGCCGACCATATTATGGTAATTTTTCCTTGGGAAGTGGAGTTTTATAAAAAATATGGGATAGATGTTGTCTATTACGGAAACCCATTTATAGAAAAATATCCCCTTGTAGAAACTGAAGGAGATAAGATACTTTTATTGCCCGGAAGTAGAAAACAAGAGGTTACATCACTTTTACCAGTGATGCTTGATTTGGTAGAAAATAATAAAGAAGAAAACTTTCTATTGAAACTACCTGATAAGAAAACTTTTAAATGGGTAAGTTATGATTTAACAAAATATAAAAATTTAGAAATTTCTGAAGAAAGTTTAGAAGACGTAGTAAAAAAATCAAAAATAGCTGTGGCAGCTTCAGGGACAGTTACTTTAGAGCTTGCTATTATGGGACTGCCTGCAGTGGTAGTCTATAAAGTGACTTTATTAAACTATTTAATAGGTAAATATATATTAAGATTAAAATATATATCTTTGCCAAACTTAACAGAAAATAAAGAAGTTTATCCAGAACTTATTGGAAAAGACTGTAATGAAAAAAATATTTTATCGAAGATAAAATATATGTTAGAAAATATAAACAGTATCAAAAATGACATAAAAGAAATAAGAGAAAAACTTTACGGTAGAGAGATAACAAAAAATTATGGGGATTACATTTTGAAAGGAAAAAAATATGTTCAAGGATAAAATAGCGAAAATATATAGCAGTGATGCTTTAGGGGGCTTTGTAAAGTATAGTTTTAAATATAAAAAATGGCTTTTTGGAACTTTACTTTTATCAGTCATTTCATCAGCTATGGGGGCGGTACCAGCTTGGTTATCAAAATATTTGGTTGATGATGTCTTAATATCAAAAAATGGAAAGATGATGGTAGTTGTAGGTGGAGGAATATTTCTGACTACAATGATAAAAGCTCTTTCAGCCTATTATGCAGAAACGACCTCTGTTTATCTAAGTGAAAAAATAAGAAGAGAGGTTAAGATAGATATATTTAAACATTTAGAACATCTTCCAATGTCTTTTTTTACTCAAAATAAGCTTGGAGATATAATGGCTAGACTTTCTGGAGATTCCTCAAGTCTTGGAAGAATAGGGTTTCTTTTATTTGATATGGTAAGAGAGATCATAGCTGTTTCAGCATTTTTAATAAGAATGTTTCAGTTGGATATAACACTTTCTTTTATAGCTTTAATAGTGGCACCAGCAATTTTTGGAATGGTAAAAAAATACACTAGAAAAATGAAAAGAAGCGGTAAAGAAAGACAAGATACTATTGGAGAGGCAACAGCTTTTATGCAAGAATCTTTAGCAGGGATTCAAGTTATCAAGGGATTTAATAAAATTGATAAAATTATAGAAAATTATGAAGATGTAACAGAAACAGAGATGCAAAAAATTTATAGAGCAGCTAAGATAAAAGCAAAAATATCTCCAATCAATGAGATTTTAACAGCTTTAATGCTTGTGATGATTGCTGCTTATGGTGGTTATGCAATAATTTATCTAAAAGATTTTACACCAGGAGATTTAATTTCTTTCTTAACAGCAGCAGGACTTATGCAACAACCACTTAAGAGATTTATAAGAAGAAACAGTGAACTTTATGAAATTATCCCATCTGGTGATAGGGTAATGGAAATATTTAAAATTAAACCTGAAGTGGATTGCTTTATAGAAGAACCTAAAAAATTTAGCGGTGAAGTAAATAGCATAGAGTTTAAAAATGTAGGATTTACTTATCCAAATAGTGAAACAAAAGTTTTAAAAGATGTAAGTTTTTCTGTAAAAAAAGGTGAGGTTGTAGCTTTTGTAGGAAGTAGTGGAAGTGGAAAAACTACAATAGTAAATCTTCTTCCAAGATTTTATGATATTGAAGAAGGTAATATAGAAATAAATGGAATAGATGTAAGAGAATATTCTTTAAAACAATATAGACAATATATTGGAATGGTACCTCAAGATACATTTTTATTTAGTGGAACAATAGCCGATAATATTGGCTTTGGAAAAGAAGGAGTATCGTTTGAAGAGATAGTGGAAGCTTCAAAAATGGCAAATGCTTATAATTTCATAAAAGATTTAGAAAAAGGATTTGATACAGAAGTTGGAGAAAGAGGAGTTTTACTTTCTGGTGGACAAAAACAAAGAATCGCTATAGCTAGGGCTTTAATTCAAAATCCAGCTATAATGATACTTGATGAGGCTACATCAGCTCTTGATACAGAATCAGAAAAACTTGTACAAGAGGCACTTGATAAATTAATGGTAGGAAGAACAACTTTTGTAATAGCTCATAGACTTTCAACAATAATTTCTGCTGACAAAATAGTTGTTATGGAAAAAGGAGAAGTTAAAGAGATAGGAAAACACGAAGAACTTCTTGCAAAAAATGGATTATACGCAAAATTATATAATATTCAATATAATAAATCAGAAAATTAGAGGGTGAAAAAATGAACGAAGTAATAAGAGAAGATGGAAGAAAAATAGATGAAACTAGAAAAGTAGAATGTATAAGAAATTATACAATCCACGCTGAAGGATCTGTACTTATGTCTTGTGGAAATACAAAAGTAATCTGTACAGCATCAGTTTCAGATAAAGTACCACCATTTTTGAGAAATACAGGAAAAGGTTGGATAACAGCTGAGTATTCAATGCTACCAAGAGCCACTGGAGAGAGAACTCAAAGAGAATCAGCTAAGGGAAAACTTTCTGGAAGAACAATGGAAATCCAAAGACTTATTGGTAGAGCTTTAAGAGCTTGTATAGATTTAGATAAAATTGGAGAAAGAACAATAACAATAGATTGTGATGTAATCCAAGCTGACGGAGGAACAAGAACTACTTCTATAACAGGTGGATATATTGCTCTTGCAATGGCAATAGAAAGAATGGTAAGAAACGGAGTTTTAGAAGAAAATCCAATAAAATCTAAAATAGCTGCTATAAGTGTTGGAATTGTTGGTGGAACACCTATGCTAGATTTAAAATATAGCGAAGATTCAGCAGCAGAAGTTGATATGAATGTAATTATGAATGACAGAGGAGAATTTGTAGAAGTTCAAGGAACAGGAGAAGAGGCTACTTATACAAGAGCGGAACTTAACACACTTCTTGACTTAGCTGAAAAAGGAATAAATGACCTTTTTGAAATTCAAAATAAAAATTTAGAAGAGGAATTTTCTAAATAGGTGAGGTAAAAAAATGAAAATATTTTTAGCAACAGGAAACAAAAATAAAATAGAAGAGATTAAAAAAATCTTTTCAATGGAAAATATAGAAATTCTTTCAATAAAAGATGGAATAGAGATTCCAGAAGTTGTGGAAGATGGAACAACTTTTGAAGAAAATTCAAAGAAAAAAGCATTAGAGATTGCAAAATTTACTAATATGGTAACAATAGCTGATGACTCTGGAATATGTGTTGATGCTTTAGGTGGAGCTCCTGGAGTTTACTCTGCAAGATATTCTGGAGAAAATGCTACTGATGAAAAAAATAATAAAAAACTTATAGAAAATTTAAAAGGTATCGAAGATAGAAGAGCAAAATTCGTATGTGTAATAACTCTTGCTAAACCTACTGGTGAAACATATAGTTATTATGGAGAGGTTTGTGGAGAAATAATAGACGAACCTCGTGGAGAATATGGATTTGGTTATGATCCGCATTTCTATATGAAAGAATATGGAAAAACAACAGCAGAGATGAAAGATTTTAAAAATCAGATAAGCCATAGAGCAAAAGCTTTAGCAGAGCTAAAGAAAAATCTAGATGAGATATTAAAATAAGCTAGCTAGTAAGTTAGCTTTTTTTATAGTGGGAGGGAAAAATGATTCCAAGAGAGATTGTAAAAGAACTTGATAAATATATAGTTTCTCAAGATGAAGCTAAGAAAAATTTGGCTATCTCTTTAAGAAATAGATATAGAAGACAAAATATAAAAGATGAAAATATGAGAAAAGAGATAACTCCTAAAAATATAATTCTTATGGGCTCAACAGGAGTTGGAAAAACAGAACTTGCAAGACGTCTTGCAAAAATAACTAACTCTCCATTTTTAAAAGTAGAGGCTACTAAATATACTGAAGTTGGTTATGTAGGAAAAGATGTAGAAAGCATTATAAAAGATATAGTGGCTCTTACAGTAAAAAGAGTGAAATCAGAAGAAACAGAAAAGTTGAGAGAAAAATATTATGATTTGGCTGTTGAAAAAGTAGCAAAACTTATAAACAATCTTGATACTTTAGATGATGAATTTAAAAATAATCTTGTAGAACATATAAAATCAGGAAAATTTGACGATGCAATTGTTGAGATGGATAAAAGTCAATATGAACAAAGAGGTCCTATAATAGAAATTATGGGATATTCTGAGGGAAATGATATAGAAAATGTTTTACAAAATGTTATGAGTCTTGGAGAAAATAAAAAGCCTAAAAAATCTAAGGTAAAAGTAAAAGATGCTATCACTATGATAATTAATAAAGAGATTGAAAATAATCTTGATAATGAAGCGATAGGAATGGAAGCTATAAAAAGAGTAGAGGAAAATGGAATTATTTTTATAGATGAGATAGATAAGATAGCTGCTACAAATAATGCAGGAAGAGGAGAAGTATCAAGACAGGGAGTTCAAAGAGATATTTTACCAATTATTGAGGGAACTACAGTTATGACAAAATTTGGTGCTGTAAGAACTGAGCATATTTTATTTATAGCAGCGGGAGCTTTTAGTGAGGCAAGTTTTTCTGACCTTATGCCAGAACTTCAAGGAAGATTTCCTCTTGTGGTAGAGATGGAAGATTTGACACAAAAAGATTTTGTAAAAATTTTAACAGATATAGATTATAATCTTATTGAGCAATATAAAAGTTTATTAGCTGTTGACAATGTGGAATTAAATTTTTCTAAAACAGCCATAGAAAAAATAGCTGAGTACGCTTATGACCAAAACTGTAATGTTGAAAATATCGGAGCTAGAAGACTTGCAGGAGTAATTGAGTTGATACTTAGAGATGTGATGTTTGAAGCTCCATATGAAGAAAAGAAAAAAGTAAATATAGATAAAAAAATGGTTGATAAAATTTTAAAATTTGATACAGAGGAAGAAAATTTAGATAAATATATATTGTAGTATATGAGGAGATAATATGCATTTAAAGGGAGTAGAGATATACGGATTCAAATCTTTTGGTGAAAGAATAAAGATAGATTTTACTGGAGGAATTACATCAATAGTAGGACCAAATGGGTCGGGAAAATCTAATATATTAGATTCTATCCTTTGGGTGCTAGGAGAACAATCATATAAAAATATAAGAGCTAAAGAGAGTAAAGATATAATATTCTCTGGTGGAGAATCTAAAAAAAGTGCCAACAGTGCTGAGGTTTCTCTTTTTATAGACAACAAAGATGGATATTTTCCAACTGATGAAGACACTCTAAAAGTTACAAGAAAAATCTACACAAATGGAGAAAATGAATATTTAATCAACGATAAAAAAGCAAGACTTAAAGATATAAGTGATATGTTTATGGATACTGGTATTGGAAAGTCTGCTTACTCTGTAATCGGTCAAGGAAAAGTTGAGAGAATAATCTCATCTTCTAAAAAAGAGGTAAAAGAGATAATCGAAGAGGCTGCAGGAGTAAAAAAATATCAGATTAGAAAAATAGAGTCTGAAAAAAAACTAGCCAATGTAGTAAACGAAGTTGAAAAAATAGATTTGATTTTGACAGAAACAGGGGAACATAGAGCTAAAATAAAAAAACAAGCTGAAAAAGCTTTGGAATTTTTAAAAATAAAAGATGAAAGAGATTCTCTGAATAAGGGAGTTTTTACTTTTGAACTAGCTAGAAACAAAAATCTTTTTGAAAAATCAAAGGCTAGAGAGCAAGAGCTTGTTGAAAATCTTGAAAAAATAGAAAATGAAAAAAAATCTAAAGAGCAAGAGATAGAGCAAGTAAAAAAAGATATATCCTTTGTAAAAGAAACTATCGAAAAATTAATGAGCAAAAATGAAGATCTAAAAAATATGATTAATGATTTTGAAAAAGAGAAAGCAAAACTTCTTGAAAGAGAAAAGGGATTTGAAAGAGAAGAAAAAGAAAGAAATGAGAGAATTGAAAGTTTTAAGGATAAAATCCTAAAAAATCAAGAGGAATGCAATAAGCTTTTGGAAGAGAAAGAAAATTTAAAATCTTTCTTAGAAACTAGTGAAATAAAAGTAGGAGAACTTGAAAAAGAGATAAACTCTCTTGAAAATAAAAAAAGCTCTCTAGAAAAAGAGATTGAACTTAAAAAAAGACAGATACTTGATTTTGAAGTAACAAAACTTCAATATGATAACGAAATAGAAAGTTCA
The DNA here is from genome assembly GCF_021531475.1 of Fusobacterium perfoetens. Classification (NCBI taxonomy): domain Bacteria; kingdom Fusobacteriati; phylum Fusobacteriota; class Fusobacteriia; order Fusobacteriales; family Fusobacteriaceae; genus Fusobacterium; species Fusobacterium perfoetens. The sequence continues at coordinate 30,084 of NZ_JADYTX010000013.1, forward strand.
GAAAAAAGAGTTAAAGGAAGTACCGCAAGAATTAACAATTTAACTACTGAACTACAAGAGATAGAGAAAAAAATCTTAGAAAATAAAACTCTTTTGGAAGAAAGTAAAAAAAATAAAGAAAATTCTGAGAAGAGTTTAAAAGAAAATGAAAAAAATCAAAATGAATGTGAAAAAAATATAAGTGACATCAGTATAAAAATAAATAGAGCTAATGATGAGCTTAGAAAAAGTGAATTAGATGTTACAAAAGCTCAAGATAGATATAATAGCATTCATAGATTTGAAGAAAATAACGAGGGATTTTATAAAGGAGTTAAAGAAATTCTTAATCTTGGAATGAAAGGTGTAGAGGGAGCTTTAATCTCTATAATAAATATTCCTGAAAAATTTGAAAAAGCTATTGAGGCATCTATTGCAGGAAATCTTCAAGATATAGTTGTAGAAAATAGTGGAATTGCTAAAAAATGTATTGAGATTTTAAAAGAGAGAAAGGTTGGTAAAGCCTCTTTCTTGGCTCTTGATACAATAAAAACTTTTGCTAAAAAAGATATTCCGAGATTTGATGGAGTAATAGGAAGAGGGTCTGAACTTGTGGAGTTTAACCCAAAATACCAAAAAATAATCGATATGGTGCTTGGAAATCTTTTAATAGTGGAAAATATAGATATAGCTATTGCAATCTCTAAGAAAAATATTTTTTCTGGTAATATTGTAAGTCTTTCTGGGGAATTGATAAGTGGTAGTGGAAGAATTACAGGGGGGGAAAATAAAAACTCAGCTATCTCTCAAATGTTTGAAAGAAGAAAAGAGATGAGAAGACTAGAGGAGATAATCTCAAACTCGACTGAAAGAATTGGAAAGATAAAAAAATATCTAGAGGAAAATAGCGAAAAATTATCAGAACTAGAAACTAGAACTCAAAATCTTGATAGTGAAAATACTACAATCAGAAAAAATATTAAAAATTATACTGAAGAATTTGAAAATTTAAAATCTAAGTCTGAAAGATTTGAAAAAGAGAAAAAAGTATCTCTAACTGAAAAGGAAGAGGAAGAAAATTACATAAGAGAATATAATAAAAGAATAAAAGAATCAACAGAAAATAGAGAAAACTTGGAAAAAAATACAAAAGAGATTAGAGAATCTATTGATGAAAAATCAAAAGAGGTATCTACTCTTGGAGAAAATGTTGATAAAATAAAAATAGAATATTCTGATATAAAAATAAAATATTTAAATAGTAAAGATAGAAACACTCAGATTGAAAATGATATGGAGAAAAATCAAACTGAAAAGAAAGAGCTAGAAAATGAAAAAGTTCAAGCTGTTGAAAGATTGGAAAAATTAAAATTAGAGATAGAAAATATCAAAAAAAATCTGATGGATATAGAAAAAAACAAAGAGGAAAAAGAGTTACAATTTGAAAAGGAAAATAAAGAGCTTGGAGTGGCTGATGAAAAGGAACAACTTCTTCAAATAAAAGAAAAGGAACTTATAGGTCTTATAAAAGATATTGAGGGAAAAAAATATAAAGAGGAAGAAAAAAGAGTAACAGAAAGGGAAAAACTTTCACAATATGAGGAAAAAATAAATTATTTTGAAGAAACACTTGCTGGAATGGAAAATATTCCAATAAAAACTATTGAAGAAAGTATTTACAAATCTTCGGTAGATAGAGTAAAATATTTAAATAATAAATTAAAAGATTTTGAAAGTGTAAACCTTTTGGCTGTGGAAGAGTTTAAGGAACTTGACGAAAGATATAATTTTATAAAATCGCAAAAAGAGGATTTAGAAGCAAGTAGAAGTTCTCTTCTTGAGATAATAGAAGATATTGGAAACTCCATAAGAGAGAGATTTTTTGATGCCTATAACAATATAAATAATAACTTTAATCAAATGTGTATGGAAACGATTGATAACTCTGAGGGAAGTCTGACACTATCCAATGAGGAAGATTTTGAAAACTGTGGAGTAGAGATTTTTGTAAAATTTAGAAATAAAAAAAGACAATCTCTAACTTTACTTTCTGGTGGAGAAAAATCAATGGTGGCGATAGCATTTATTATGGCAATATTTATGTACAAGCCAAGTCCATTTACATTCCTTGATGAGATTGAGGCAGCTCTTGATGAAAAAAATACTAAGAAGCTTATTGGAAAATTAAAAGAGTTTACAGATAAATCTCAATTCATTCTAATAACACATAATAAAGAAACTATGAGATCATCTGATAGTATATTTGGAGTTACTATGAATAAGAAAATCGGTATCTCAAAAATAGTCCCTGTTAAACTTTAATAAAAAATTGTATAATAAAATAAAATTTTTCTTTGATTTTTATGTAAATTAAGGGTAAAATATAGAAAGCATATAAATAAAGATATTGAAGAGGAAAAAATGAAATTATTATCATATATATATTATCTTGTTACGAGCCTGAGAAACTGGCTCTATGATAGGAAAATTTTTAAAATAAAAAAAATAGAAGATCTTTTTGTAATCTGTATAGGAAATATCACAGTTGGGGGAACAGGAAAAACTCCAGCTGTACAATATTTTGCAAAAAAATTACAAGAGCAGGGAAAAAAAGTAGTGGTAGTTTCTAGAGGTTATAGAGGAAAAAGAAAAGTTGACCCACTGGTTGTATCAGACGGAAAGAAAATTCTTGTTACCTCAAAAGAAAGTGGAGATGAACCATATAGCCACGCCCTTAATTTAAAAGTTCCAGTTGTTGTAGGAAGAGATAGGTATGAGGCAGCAAAACTTGCAAAAAAAGTTTTTAATGCAGATACTATTCTTTTAGATGACGGATTTCAACATAGAAAGTTTTTTAGAAATTGGGATATAGTTTTAGTTGATGCTACAAATCCTTTTGGTTGGAGAGCTTTACTTCCAAAGGGAACTTTGAGAGAGGCTTTTAGTAGTGGTGCAAAAAGAGCCTCAGAATTTATAATTACAAAATCAGACCTTGTGTCAGAAGAAGATTTAAAAGTTATAAAAAGATTTTTAAAAGTGAGATATAAAAAACCTGTTTCAGTAGCAGTTCATGGAATAAAAGCTCTGTATGATATGAAAGGAAATATGAAACCTCTGTTTTGGGTAAAAGGAAAGAGGGTTTTACTTTTTTCAGGACTTGCCAATCCTCTTAATTTTGAAAAAACAGTTATCTCTCTTGACCCAGCTTATATAGAGAGAGTGGACTTTTTAGATCATCACAGCTTTAACAAAAAAGATATTGCTCTTATAGAAAAAAGAGCTAAGGATATGAAAGCAGAATATATAATAACTACTGAAAAAGATATGGTAAAATTACCAAAAGATATAAATATAGAAAAACTATTTGTTTTAAAAATAGAATTTGATATACTAGAGGACAATACTTTAGAGTGTTTGAGAGGAGAAACAAATGAATAATATATCAAACCTAAAAGATTTTAAAGGGGAGAATTTATTTGTAGAGTTAGAAAAAATCTATAATCAAGATGAAAAATCAAGAGAAAAATTTGTTAGACAACTTATCCACACTACAAATAAAAGAGCTTTTTTCACAATTGATGAGAATGGAAGAATAAAAAGAAAAGCTGGAAATTATCTTTTGACTATGTCAGTTTTTGAAGAAGATGATGAAAAGTTTTTAAGATATTTTTATGAACTTATGGATTTTTCAGAACAAGATTCATTAAAAGAAAAATCTCTAAGCAGAATACAAAATATAGATACTGCAGATATGAAAAAAAATATAATAAAACTTATTATAAATGGAAAAGTTGAATATGCTATAAAATATCTATACGAACTTTATAAAAGAGATGAAAAAGAATTTTTTAAATATATCTCTGAGATAATTTTAATGGATAATATGGACTTTGAAAAAACTATATATATCTACTCAATGAAAAAATATTTTGAAAAATATGGATATTCTTTAGAAGTTTTCTATTATGTAATGTCTTATATAATAAAAGCTAGATTCGACTTATATGAGTATGAAAATATTCAAGTAGTAGAGGGAATTATAAAAGAAAGTTTAAAAGAAAGAGTAAAAAACAGTTTAGAAAAATATAAAAATAAAAATGGATTAAAAGTAGCAGGATATTTGAAAGTTTTAGAAGAAGAAACTTATGAAAATGAAAAAATTTATCTAAGTATTTTAAATTCTAGAATGAATAAAATTGAAAATACAAATAATCTTGAAAAATTAACAGATATTGAAGAGAAGGTTTTTGAAATTCTTATAAAATAAGAGGAGAAAAATGGTTAAATATACTAATGAAAAATTAATAAAAATTATTAGGGGAAAGAATACTAAAGATGAGATACTAGAAAAAATAGTAAATTTAATTGATGAAAATACAGACTTAGTCATTGATAAAAAAATATTCTTGGAAAATATTATGGAAAGAGAAAAAATTGGAAGTACTGGTATAGGAATGGGGATTGCTATGCCACATACAAGATGTGAAGGGGCAAAAGATCTTGTAGTAAGTATCGCACTTTTAGAAACTCCAGTTGATTTTGGGGCTATTGATGGAGAACTTATAAAAGTGGTTGTTCTTGTTGGAGGACCAAAAGAAAAAGGACAAGAGTATCTAAAAGTTATGTCAAGTATTGCTAGAATTTTTAGAGAAAAAGAAAATAGAGATAATATAAAAACTGCTAGAACAGAGGAAGAATTAATAAAAAGTATAATGGAGATAGAACATTGAGAATAGGAATTTATGGGGGAAGTTTTGATCCTCCCCATTTTGGACATAAAAGTGTAGCTTATTATACAATAAAAAATCTAAACTTGGATAAACTTTTGATTATTCCTGTGGGACGTGCTTCTCACGGAAAAAATAATCTTTCAGATAATATCCTAAGATATGAGATGTGTGATATTGTCTTTGGAAGTTTAGATAAGGTCGAAATCTCTAAAATCGAGATAGAAAAAGATGAAATATCTTATACATACAAAACTTTAAATGAAATTATGGAAATTTATGGAAAAGATAATGAGTATTTTGAGATAATCGGTGGAGATTCAGCTGCATATTTTACAAAATGGAAAAATTATGAAGAGATCTTAGAAAATTCAACTGTAGTTATACTTAGAAGAAAAGGTTATGTAAGTGAGATAACCTCAGATAAAATAATAGAATTTGAAAATGAATATTTTGATATATCTTCTACTGAGATAAAAGAAAAACTTAGAAATAATGAAGATTGTAGTGGGATATTAGATGATAAACTAATAGAGTTTATAAAAGAAAATAATCTATATAGATAAAAAATAAAAAGTTATTGTGAAAGTAAAATCACAGTAACTTTTTTTATTTTGTTTTAAAATAATACTCATTGACAAAAAAAAAGTGGTATAATTCCGTGATTAAGCTTTGGGGAGTGATATGAAAATGAAATTTTTAAATTTTATCTGGAAAAAAATAGAAAATATTTTTGAAAATGATTTTTTAGTTTTAATGCAAATAACACTTTTAAATTTTATTCCTTACGGAATTAGTAAATATTTTTTTAATAAATATGCAGAACGTCCATTGTATCAGAAAATTTTAAAATTTTTATTGGGTGAAATAGAATTTTTTATTTTTTGTTTAGGGATAATGATAATTTTATCTTTATTTAAAGAAAAAATAAAAAATATTATTTTAAAAATAATAGTATGTATATCTTATTTTACATTTATAGTAGATATTTTATTATTAAAAAATTTTGGTGCTTTAATGAATGCTGGATTTTTTCAAATTCTTTTAGAAACAAATCAAAAAGAAGGATTTGAATTTCTAAAAATGTATTTTAATTTTAAAATAGTTATATTAATGATTTTTTTAATAGCATTAAACTATTTAATTATTAAAATTTTTAACAGAAAAATAGATATAAATAAATTTTTTAAGATAAAATCTTTTAAAATAATTTTTATAATCTATATTATTTATTCAATATTTGATTTTAAAGGAATGAAAATTCTTTCAATAAAAAGATTTTATACTGCCATAAATGGAGCTTATACTAATGTAAAAGAGTATAAAGATATTGGAGAAAAATTTAAAGATAATAAACTTACTATAATTTCAAATGATTCTAAAATAAAAAATATTATTTTGGTAATAGGGGAATCAACTACAAGAAATCATATGAGCTTATATGATTATTCTTTAGAAACTAATCCATTACTAGAAAAGATAAATGAAAAAAATCTTTATAAATTTACAGATACAATAAGTCCACATAGTCATACTATTGCTGTAATAAAAAAATTAATGACTTTCTATAATCTAGAAAGTGAAAAAGAGTGGTATAAAAATAATAATCTGATAGATGTTATGAAAAAATCAGGATATACAACTTATTGGTTTTCTAATCAAGAATCTAGTGGAGTTAACGGAAACGTGGCTGTAGCATTGGGAGAACAGTCAGATGAAATAGTATTTAGTGCTTATAGAGATTCAGATACAGAAATAATATCAAACTATGATGAGGAAATAGTAAATAAAAGTGTAAAATATATAGAAAAAGAAAATAGAAATTTTATAATTTATCACTTAATGGGAACTCACGGAAGTTATAGGCATAGATACCCTAAAGAGTTTAATATTTTTGAAAATGATTCAAATGAAAGAATAGGAGAATATGATAATGCTGTTCTTTATAATGATTATGTTATAGATAAAATTATATCTAATTTTAAAGATGAGGATAGTATTATTTTATATGTTTCAGACCACGGAGAAGAAGTTTATGATTTTAGAGATTTTGCAGGTCACGCTGAAACAAATATTAGTAGATATATGGTAGAAATTCCATTTTTAGTTTATACTAGTGATAGATTTATAGAAAATTATCCAGAGAAAGTGGAAAGTATAAAAAATTCTGTAAATAAACCTTATATGACTGATGATTTAATTCATACGATTTTAGATATAGCAGATATAAAAACTTCAGAGTTTGATGAAACTAGAAGTATCATAAATAAAAATTTTAATGATAAAAGAAAAAGAGTTATCAGTGGAAAAGATTATGATACAGAATTAAAAAATAAAAACTAGAAAAATATAAAAGGTCTTGGATAATATTTTAAAATCCAAGTCCTTTTTTTACTTTTTCTAATTTATCAGGAGCTAATATTTTTATAATTTCAAAAGATAAATCTTGAGAATATCCAGTCCCTCTACAAGTAATAAGATTGTCATCTATTGTAATAGGAGAGTTTGAGATATTACAAAATTTTTCAGTTTCTTCTAAAAAAGATTGATGAACAGACACAGTTTTTCCAGTTATTAAATCTTTTTTAGCAAGAGCATAAGGAGCTCCAGAGATAGCCATTACAAGTTTTTGATTTTTTAGATAATATTTTATAAGTTTTAAAGCCTCATCAGATTTTGGAAGATTTTCGTAGTGAGAATATCCACCAGCTAAGAAAATTCCCTTGGCATCTTTATAATCTCCTAAAAAATCATCAGCTATAATCTTTATATCTTGGGCAGAGTTAACTTCTAAAGTTTTTCCAAGAGATAGAGTCACGACTTTTATCCCAGCTCTTTTTAAAATATCTATGGGTGTTGTAGTTTCTATAAGCTCAAATCCCTCAGCAAGTAAAAAATAAATTTTTTTCATATATCTCCTTAAAGTTTTTATTTCTTTTGATGAAAAAAATTGTAAAAATGTTTAAAATTTAGGTTATAATATAAAAAAACTTAGGAGAAAATTATGTTTGAAAAATTTAATATAGAGAAAAAAAATATAATAACCATAACAGGAGCAGGTGGTAAAACAACTCTGATGTTTTTATTAAGTGGAGAACTATCTAAACTTGGAAAGGTAATGGTTACCACTACAACTAAAATTTATACTCCAGGGAAATCCCAATTTGAAAAAATGTACATTGATAATAAAGAGACGATTGGAGAAAATAAAAATATTTTTGTGGTTGGAAAAGAGATAAAAGATAAAAAATTAATTGGAATTGGGTATCACGAGGTTGAAAGATTAAAAGATGATTTTGATTATATTTTAATTGAGGGAGATGGCTCAAAAGAAAAATTTTTAAAAGAGTGGAATGAGTTAGAGCCTTGTATACCTAATTTTTCTAATGTGATAATAGGAGTTATAAATCTTGATATTATAGATTTAGATTTGATAGAAGAAAATATCCATAGATTTGAACTTTTTAAAGAAAGATACCCAAAATTTATAAATAAAAAAGTAAATTTTGATTTTCTAAAAGAATATATAAAAAATGGAAAATTTTTTGGAGAAAATAAAATTGCTAAAAAATATATTTTTCTTAATGGAGCAGATGGAGAGAAAAAATCAGAAAAAGAAAAAATAGCAAAAGAGTTACAAGAGATATTTAAAAATGAAAATTTTAAAATAATATATGGAAGTTTAAAATAAAAGCTGTTGCGTTAAAATTGCAACAGCTTTTAAAATTTTAATTATTTCTAGCTAATTCATAAAGTCTTTCTATTCTATCTTTTGTAGATGGATGAGTGCTAAAAAGAGTAGCCATTTTATCTCTAGATGAAAGAGGATTTACTATAAACATATTTTCAGTAGCTGGATTAGCATTCATAGGATTTCTTCTAACTCCTAACTCTAATTTTTCAAGAGCATTTGCAAGATAGATTGGATTTCCACAAAGTTTTCCGCCGTATTCATCAGCTTTATATTCTCTAGTACGAGAGATAGCCATTTGAACTAACATTGCAGCAATCGGAGCTAGAATAGCTACGAAAATAAGACCGATTCCTCCCCCATTGTCATCATCTCTATCACTTCTACCTCCACCAAAAATTGCAGACCATTTTGCCATATTTGCCAAGAAAGATATAGCTCCAGCAAAAGTAGCAGCCACAGTTCCAATTAAAATATCTCTATTATTAACGTGTCCTAATTCGTGTCCAATAACTCCAGAAAGTTCATTATCATCTAAAATATTTAAAATCCCAGAAGTAACAGCCACAGCTGCGTGGTGAGGATTTCTTCCAGTGGCGAAAGCATTTGGTTGAGAACTATTTATAATATACACTTTTGGCATTGGAAGATTTGCTTTTTTTACAAGCCCCTCTACAAGTTTATAAACATCAGAGTTTGAAGACACTGGTTTTGCTCCATACATAGCAAGAACTATTTTATCGCTGTACCAATAAGAGATAAAGTTAGTAATTCCTGCAAAGACAAGAGCCATATAAACTCCTTGACGACCTCCTATGGCATTTCCTAAAGCTAACATAATAAAAGTCATTACTCCCATCAGTAAAAAAGTTTTAAAATTTTTCATTTGTTCCTCCTAAAAAATATTAAAAAAATTGAATATTTAACTAATTTTTTGTTATAATTAAATTATAAGGGTAGATTACCCAATTGTCAATTAGATGTAAAAAAATATAAAATAGTTGAAAATTTTTAGGAGTGAAAATGATAAAATATATAAAAGGAATTATTGATATAGGAACAAATTCTTGCAGACTTTTCTTAGCAGAAGTGGGAGAAAGTGAAAATAAAATAGAGATTTTAAAAAAAATCTACAAAGAAACAAGAATAACAAAACTTGGAAATTTTATACAAAGTGATACAAGTATCTCTAATGATGGAATTGAAAAACTTATAGAGATTATAAAATATTTTAAAAATATTTGTGATAAATATGAATGTAAAAAAATTATTGGTTTTGCTACCTCAGCTGTGAGAGAATCTAGCAATAAAGATGAAATAGTAGAGAGAATAAAAAAAGAATCAGATATAGAAGTAAGAGTTATATCAGGAGATCAAGAGGGAAAAATAACTTTTGCTGGTTCAAGCACAGAGTTTTCTAAAAAAATTCTTCTTATGGATATTGGTGGAGGAAGTACAGAGTTTATTTTTGGAGATAGAGAGAAGATAGATTATGTAAAAAGTTTTAAGGTGGGAGCTGTAAGAGAAACTAAAAAATATTTCCAAAATGATAACTATGATGATATTAAAAGTTGCATAACTTCCGTAAGAGAAAGAATTGGTGAGATAGAAAAATTTAAAGGACAAGATTTTATTTTTGTAGGAGTAGCAGGGACAGTTACAACAAATGTAAGCGTTTATGAAGAGATGAAAGTTTATGATTCTGAAAAAGTTCATCTTTATACCTTAACTAAAAAAAATTTAAAAAGAAATTTAGATAAGTTTTTGAGTCTAAGATTAAAAGAAAGAATGGAGATGATAGGTCTTCAACCTGAAAGGGGAGAAAATATTATAGCTGGGACTTTGATAATTCTTGAAGCAATGGATATTTTAGGAAAAGATGAGATAGTTGTTTCAGAGTGTGATGGTCTTGAGGGAGCTATGATAAATTTTAGATAAGAGGTGGTGATATGACGACTTTTCATTATATTATAAGTGGAAAAGTTCAAGGGGTAGGATATAGATTTTATGTTGGATTTAGATTGGAAAAACTAGGAGTAAAAGGTTTGGTAAGAAATTTAGAAAATGGAGATGTAGAACTTTTTATGCAAGGTGATGAAGAACAAGTTTTTATTGGTGAGAAATATATAAAAATGGGTACACCTTGGAGCAAAGTTCAAAATATAGAGAAAGAAATGGTAGAAATGAAAGAATTTTCAAAATTTAATATTGAATATTGATTTAGTAAATGATATAATTTCTAATGGTCATTTACTAGAGAAAGGGGAATCTTTATGTTAAGGGCCGAAATTTTTAAAAAATATGACTCAATAGAAGACTTTGAAAAGAAAGAGGAAGAATTGAGAATCTCATTGCTTGTCAATGGAAATGATATAAAAAATTTAAAAGAGTTGGGATTTTTAACTTATTATAAAAAGGACTATAACTCAGCAATAAGAATTTTTAAAAAATTAGTTGAGCTAGAACCAAAAAACAGTAATTTTATAGCTTTTTTAGGATATTTATTTTATGAAAATGATGAATATGAAAAAGCTATTGATTATTATTTGAAAGCGTTGGAAATTTCTAAAAATATGCCTTTTGTATATTTTCTTTTGGGAAATGCCTATTCAAGAATAGGAAATGTAGTTGAGGCTATAAAGTGTTATGATTTGGCTATATTTTCAGAAGATGATATTTATGATATTCATATAGATTTTGGTAAAAAATATGAGGAGATAGGTAGTCTTGATAGAGCTTTAAAAGAGTATAAAACAGCCTATGAGATAGATCCTAGAGATAAAAAAATTTTAGATAAAATTTCTGAGCTTTCTAAAAAAATGAGTTAAAAATACCGATCTAAAATTGTAGAGAGATTTTTAATAAGGAGAAAAAATGGAAATAGCTTTGATAATAACAGTGATTTTATTTTTTATAATTGCTGGGATATTGGGACCACAAAGAGCCATAGGATTTATTCCTGTGTTGCTTGTATTAGGTGTGTTATTTGTATTATTTGGATATATAATAGTTGCATTTTTCCCGATTATATTAATATTTATGCTTTGGAATATGATAACAGGAAGAAATAAAACTAATACTAGTAATGGTAGAACAAGAACTTATTATTACAGAACTACTGGAAATGCACAAGACTTTGAAGAATTTTTCAGAAGAGCTAGTGAGCAACAAAGTGGTGGATATTATTATAATGGAAATTACAGCAACAGTGGAAATTCATATAATAGTTACAATAATTATTTTGAAGATAAGTCAAAATATTATAGAGTTTTGGAAGTGGAGCAAGGTGCAAGTCAAGATGAAATAAAAAGAGCTTTCAGAGCAAAAGCAAAGCTTCATCACCCTGACAAATATGCAAACGCTTCTCACGAGGAAAGAGATTATCACGAAAAGAAATTTAAAGAAATAAATGAGGCTTATGAGAAATTAACTAAATAAGAAAATTTTAGTGATTTTTTATTGCATAATTTCGTTTATGTGGTATAATTTAGTAAACTAGTTTGTAAGGAGAGAGATAGTATGCAATTAAAAGCGTTAATTCTAGCTGCTGGAAAAGGAACTAGAATGAAATCTGATTTGCCTAAAGTAATTCATTTAGTAAATGGAGTACCTATGGTTCAAAAAATACTTAATGAGTTAAAAAAAATAGACACTGAAGAAAATATATTAATATTGGGACACAAAAAGGAAGAAATTCTTGCGAAAATAAAAGATGTTTCTTATGTAGTTCAAGAGGAACAACTTGGAACAGGTCACGCAATAATGCAAGCTAAAGAACTTTTAAAAGATTATGAGGGAGATGTAATGATCCTTTGTGGAGATACTCCTCTTTTAAAAAGTGAAACTTTAGAAAAAATGTACAACTACCACAAAGAAAATGGTTGTACAACAACAGTTCTTACAGCAATCTATGAAAATCCATTTGGCTATGGAAGAATAGTTAAAGAAAATGGAGATGTTGTAGGGATAGTTGAGGAAAAAGAAGCAAGCGAAGAAATAAAAAAAATAAAAGAAGTGAATGCTGGGGTATATTGTTGTAATTCTAAAGAGTTATTTAAAGCTTTAGACAGAATAGATAATAACAATGAAAAAGGTGAATATTATCTTACTGATATAATAGGTATCCAAGTAAAAGATGGAAAAAAAGTTTCAAGCTTTGTGTTAGAAGATAGCGAGGAGATTTTAGGAGTTAATTCTAAAGTAGAATTAGCACAAGCTTCAAGAGTATTAAGAGAGAGAAAAAATAAAGAGTTGATGGAAGAGGGAGTAATACTTATCGACCCAGCAACTACTTACATAGAAGAAACTGTAAAAATAGGTAAGGACACAGTTATTTATCCTGGTGTTGTACTACAAGGGAATACAGTTATTGGAGAAAATTGTGAAATTATCGGAAATACTAGAATAATAGACAGTACATTAAAAAATAATATAAGAGTTGAATCTTCTGTAATAGAAGAAAGTATCTTAGAAGATAAGGTAACAATGGGACCTTTTGCACATCTAAGACCAAAAGCACATCTTAAAGAAAAAGTTCATATTGGAAACTTCGTAGAAGTTAAAAAATCTACATTAGAGCCTGGAGTAAAAGCAGGACATCTAACTTATTTAGGAAATGCCACTGTTGGTAAAGATACAAACATAGGAGCAGGAACAATAACTTGTAACTATGACGGAGTAAATAAATTCGATACTCATATTGGAGAAAAAGTATTTATTGGAAGTAGCACAATGTTAGTTGCTCCAGTAAATATAGGGGATAACGCTCTTACAGGAGCTGGTTCAGTAATCACTAAAGATGTTCCAGAGGACTCTTTAGCTGTTGAAAGAAATAAGCAATTAATAAAACTTAAATGGAGGAAATAGACAAATGCAAATTGATATGAAAGAAGTAAAAATTTTTTCAGGAACATCAAATGTAGAATTAGCAGAGAAAATTGCTAAAAGATTAAATTGCAAACTAGGAGATGTACAAATTGTTAGATTCAAAGATGGTGAAATCTATGTAAGAGTAGACGAAACTGTTAGAGGAAGAGATATATTTGTAATTCAACCAACTTCTGGTCCAGTAAATGAAAATTTAATGGAACTTTTAATTTTCATTGATGCGTTAAAAAGAGCATCTGCCAAATCAATCAACGTTTTAATGCCATATTATGGTTATGCTAGACAAGAAAGAAAATCTAGCCCAAGAGAACCAATCACAGCAAAATTAGTTGCAAACTTACTTACAACAGCAGGAGCAGACAGATTAGTAGGAATGGATTTACACGCTGACCAAATCCAAGGATTCTACGATATACCAGTAGACCATTTACAAGCTCTACCATTACTTGCAAAATATTTCTTAGATAAAGGATTCAAAGGAGACGATGTTGTAGTTGTTTCTCCAGACATCGGTGGAGTAAAAAGAGCTAGAAAATTAGCTGAATGGTTAGATTGTAAAATCGCTATCATCGATAAAAGAAGACCAAAACCAAATTTATCAGAAGTTATGAACTTAATCGGAGATGTTGAAGGAAAAATCGCTATCTTCATAGATGATATGATAGATACAGCTGGAACTATAACAAATGGTGTAGAAGCTATAATCAAAAGAGGAGCTAAAGAAGCTTACATCTGTTGTAGCCATGCTATCCTTTCAGGACCAGCAGTAGAAAGATTAGAAAAATGTCCAGTTAAAGAAGTAATAGTAACTGACAGTATAAGACTTGCTGATGAAAAGAAAATAGACAAAATAAAAGTTTTATCAGTAGATGTATTATTTGCGAAAGCAATCGAAAGAATAGTTAAACACGAATCAGTTTCTGAGTTATTTGAAAGTATCGATACTTTTGAAGACAAATAATATTCTTCGTAAGTAGAAAAAACAAAAAAAGCTAGTGATTATACTAGCTTTTTTTTCTTTTTTATGCTAAAATATATTGCGAAAGTTTAAATAAAAAACTTGATTTTTTCACAAGAGGGATACAATAATGGAAATGTCATTGGAGAAAATAGGTATAAGATTAAAGAAAGGTGAACTTATAATATACCCAACTGATACAGTTTATGGAGTTGGTGGAGTATTAAAAGAGGACACTTTAAAAAAAATATATGAGGCGAAAACAAGAAGTTTTTCCTCACCACTTATAGCTCTCGTTAATAGTCTTGATAAGGTAGACGAGATAGCAATAATAAGTGACGAACATAGGGAAAAAATAAATAAATTGATTAAAAGATTTTGGCCCGGTGGACTAACTATAATTCTTAAAAAAAGAGAGAATGTTCCAGCAATAATGGTTTCAAATGGTGAAACTGTTGGGGTGAGAATGCCAAATCATAAACTAGCTCTGGATATAATTGAGAGTGCTGGTGGAATTCTTGCAACAACTAGTGCTAATATTTCTGGTGAAGCTACACCGTCTTCTTTTGTAGAAATATCTCCTATTTTCAAAGAGAGAGTTGATATTGTGATAGATGGGGGAAAATGTCCAATAGGAACAGCATCTACAATAATTGATATGAGTAAAAGTAAAATAAGTATTTTGAGAGAAGGAAGTATCTCAAAAGAGGAAATAGAAAATATAATAGGGAAAATATAATTAGTGGAGGTAAAAATGAAAGGTCAAAGAATTAACCCAGAAAAAATTAATCCTATGGAAATAAATGCAATGTCTTCTATGATGGGAATGATGGGAATTTTACAAAAAATAGGGAAAGGTAAAAGAAAATACTCTATAAAACTTGAAAAGAATCATAAAAAGTTTTTAGCAAGATTTATGGTTGATATAAAGAAAGAATTTGAAAAAACATATGCAAATGTCCCTCAAATGAAAGGTGTACTATCATTTTTAGATTATATAAAAACTTCTTGTGAAAATAAAGATTTAAAAGAATTAAATGTAAGCTATGAAGAGTTTGATTTCTTAAAAAGAATGCTTATGGATAACTTAAGAGGAATGGAAGCTATGCAATTAAAGTGGTATCAACTTATTAAAAAAGCCACTTTAAAAATGATGAAAACTCAATATAGAGACATTTTAGGGCAATTAAAATAAGTAAAAAATAGGAGGAAACAAGTATAATGGAAAATTTAGATTTATTTGATATAGCAGAACTTGTATATCAAGAAGAGTTTGATAGAATGTACGATTCTTTAGTGGCTGAATATAAAAATGGAGAAATAGATTTAGAAACTTTAGAAAAAAATGAAGAAGAACAACAAAAAGTTTTAATGAATGGTCTTTACGAAGGAGAAACAAAATTTGCTCATACTAACGCAATAGTTGATGCACACCAATTCGTAATTACAATGATAAAAACTGGAAAACTTGTAAGAGAATAATAAAATAAATTTGGCTCAGGACTAGTTCCTGAGCTTTTTTAGTTTAGAAATTTTATGGTTTACTTTTATGAAAAATAGTGGTAGACTTAATTAAAAGGAAAAATAATGGAGGGGAATATTATGGATTTTAGATTAGGTCTTGATATAGGAATAGCATCTGTTGGGTGGTGTCTTTTAGATAATGAAGATAGAATAATGAATGCTGGTGTAAGACTTTTTCCTGAAGCTAAAAGTGATGAAAATCAAACTAGAAGGGCAAGAAGAGGCACTAGAAGATTATTAAGAAGAAGACATCATAGGTTAGAAAGAGTAAGAAAATTATTATTTGAATATAAAATAATAAATAATGAAAATTCTGATTTTTATATAAATGAAATAACTCCTTATGAATTAAGAAGAAAAGGTTTATATGAAAAACTCTCTAAAAGAGAATTAGCAATAGCTTTGTATCATCTTGTAAAAAGAAGAGGAGCAGGAGATTTTAATATTGAAAGCTCTAATAAAGATGAAGATGAGGGTACAAAAGGCATATTACTAAAAAATCAAAAAAGATTAGAAGAAGGATATATCTGTGAATCTCAATTAAAATATCTTGAAGAAAATAAAAAAATAAGAGGAATTAATAATAACTACAAAACAACAGATTATATAAAAGAAGCTAAAAAAATATTAGAAATTCAAAAAGAATATTATTCTGAGTTAGATAATAATTTTGAAGAAAAATACATAGATATTTTATCAGGAAGAAGAAAATATTTTGAAGGACCGGGAAAAGGAAGTGCTTATGGTTGGAAAAATCAAGAGGAATGGATGGATAAACTTGTAGGAAATTGTACTTATTTTCCTGAAGAGTTAAGACTAGTAAAAAACTCTTATACAGCTGAATTATTTAATCTTTTAAATGATTTGAATAATCTAAAAATTAAAAGATCTGAAAATGATAAGTTAACAAAAGAAGAAAAATTAAGATTAATAGAATTATTCAAAACAGCTAAAACAGAAAAATCTATTACTCTAAAAAAAATAGCCAGTGAAATAGGTGTTGAAGAAAATGATATTTTAGGTTATAGAATAGATAAAAATGAAAAGCCTCAATTTACATTTTTGAAAAGTTATGTAGAAATAAATAAAATATATTCTTGTGATAATAGAGATATTTTAGATGAAATAAGCAAAATAGCTACCTATTATCAAGATTCTAATACAAGAAAAAAAGAGTATGAAGAAATTTTGAAAAATATAGATGAGGAAACTTTGGATATTCTTTCTGAAAAAATAAAATATACAGGGACACATTCTTTATCTAAAAAAGCTATTAATTTAATATTAGATGATTTAATAGAAACATCAAAAAATCAAATGGAATTATTTACAGAAAAAGGCTTAGTTCCATATAAAATGGATTTTACTGATGAAAAATATAAATATATTCCTAAAAAGTATGTAGATTATTGGATAATAAGTCCAGTGGTTAAACGTTCTTTAACACAATGTATAAATGTGATTAATGAAATTTTAAAAACATATGGAACACCTAAAGAAATTGTAATAGAACTTGCTAGAGAGAAAAATTTAAAAGAACAAACAGATAGAATAAAAGAAGCTCAAAAGAAAAATGAAAATGAAAGAAATGAAATAAAAGAAATGTTAGAAGGAAAAAAATTAGATAAAAGATATTTCGAACTTTTGAGATATTGGAAAAAACAAGATGGAATTTGTATGTACTCTGGAGAGTATATTCCAATAGAAAATTTAATATCAAATCCACTTGCTTATGAAATTGATCATATTATACCAAGATCAATCTCTTTTGATGATAGCCAAAATAATAAGGTATTGGTTAAAAGAATAGAAAATCAACAAAAAGGTCAAAGAACCCCTTACGAATATTTTAATCTTTCTATTTCAAAAAGAAGCTATGAAGATTTTAAGACACAAGTATTAGATATGTATAAATCTAAAAAAATAACTATTCAAAAAAGAGATAATCTTTTATTAGAAGATGATATATCTAAATATTCAAGAACTTTTATAGCTCGTAATTTAGTTGACACTCGTTATGCAACTATTGAATTTATGAATTTACTTATAAGATTTTTTAGAGATAAACAGCAAGATGTGAAAATAAAAAATATTAAGGGTAGTTTTACTAGTCAGATAAGAAAACAATGGGATATGACAAAAAATAGAGATATTTCTCACAGTCATCACGCCCAAGACGCATATATTATACTTATGGGAGAAAAAATTCTTAATAATTTAAGATGGGTCAAAGAATATCATCATAAAGATGAAAATATAAGATATCATATTTCTACTGGAGAAATTTTAGACGATAAAGCTTTTAAAGAGTTATTTAATTATAAGTATTCTCTAGCTATAAAAGAATATAAAGATTATAAATATTCTCATTTTGTAGATAAAAAACCTAATAGACAATTAATGAATGAAACAATATATAGTACAAGAAAGTATATTGAGAAAGATAAAAAAGGAAAGGATATTGAAAAAGAATATGTAATTTCTAAAATATCTAATATTTATGATCCTAAAAGTAAGATTGTAGACTTTTTTAAAGATGAGAAAAAACAAAAACAATTATTGATTTATAAAAATGATCCAATGACTTTTGAAAAATTATTAAAAGTATACAACGAATATAAAGATAAAAAAGGAAATCCATTCTATTTCTTCTATGAAGAATATAAAAAATATATTACAAAATACGCTAAAAAAGATAATGGACCAGTTGTAATGGATTGATATGATACCCATAAAGGACACATATATATTATCAACAAATTAAAAAATATAAGAAAGTTGGTAATGTATGTCT
>NZ_JADYTX010000014.1 GCF_021531475.1 Fusobacterium perfoetens
TTTTTGTGATGCATTTTTTTAAATTAACAAATTTATTTAATTTTTTTATTTTTGACTTGACATTTAATAGTTAGTCTTATATATTTTGTTAATTAATCTCTACCAAATAAATCCCTTGTATATACCTTTTCCCTTACATCATCTAATGTTTCATCATATCTATTAGCTATTATTGCATTTGACATTTTCTTAAATTTCTCTAAATCATTTACAACTAAACTTCCAAAGAATGTTTCTCCATCATTTAATGTAGGTTCATATATTACAACCTTAACTCCTTTAGCTTTTATTCTCTTCATTACTCCTTGAATTGAACTTTGTCTAAAGTTATCTGAGTTTGATTTCATTGTTAAACGATATACTCCAACAACACCTTGATTTTCCTTTTCTTGATCCCATTCACTATTTTCTTCATAACAACCAGCAAGAGTTAATACTCTATCAGCTATAAAGTCTTTTCTAGTTCTATTAGATTCTACAATTGCACCGATAATATTTTCTGGCACATCTTTATAGTTTGCTAAAAGTTGTTTTGTATCTTTTGGAAGACAATATCCACCATAACCAAAAGATGGGTTGTTGTATTGATCTCCAATACGTGGATCAAGACATACACCTTTTATTATTTGTTGAGTATTAAGACCTTTCATTTCTGCATAAGTATCAAGCTCATTAAAATATGAAACTCTTAGGGCAAGATAAGTATTAGCAAATAATTTAACAGCTTCAGCCTCAGTAAATCCCATAAATAGAGTGTCTATATTTTCTTTTATAGCTCCCTCTTGAAGAAGTCCAGCAAAAGTATGAGCTGCTTCAACTAATTTTTCATCTTTCATATCAGTTCCAACTATGATACGTGATGGATAAAGATTGTCATACAAAGCTTTACTTTCTCTTAAAAATTCTGGGCTGAATAATATATTTTTTGTATTATATTTTTCTTTTACTGATTCTGTGAAGCCCACAGGAATAGTAGATTTTATTATCATAATTGCGTTTGGATTATATTCCATTACAAGTTCTATTACTTTTTCAACAGCTGAAGTGTCGAAGAAATTTTTCTTACTATCATAGTTAGTAGGAGCAGCAATAACTACAAAATCTGCATCGCAATATGCTTCTTTTGCATCAAGTGTTGCTACTAAATCTAAATCTTTTTCAGCTAAATATTTCTCAATATATTCATCTTGAATAGGAGATTTTTTATTATTTATTAAATCTACTTTTTCAGGTACAATATCAACAGCTACAACTTTATGATGTTGTGCTAAAAGTGTTGCAATACTAAGACCTACATACCCTGTACCAGCCACTGCTATTTTTAATTTTTTGTCCATTTTTTTACACATCCCTTTTATCTAAACTATATTATTAATATAATCTTTTGTTGCTTCTATATTCTCTATTATTTTACAAGGATTTCCTACAACTATTGAGTTATCAGGAATATCTCTATTTACATAGGTATTTGGTGCTATCAAAACATTATTTCCTATTTTTATTCTACCTACTATCGTTGAGTTTACTCCAATCCATACTTTATTACTTATTATAGGAGTGCCTTTTCTTTCTCCCCTATTTTCCTGACCAATAGTAACTCCTTTATGAATATTTACATTCTCTCCTAGAATTACATTTGGATTTATAGTTATATCAAAGGGATGACCCACATAAAATCCCTTTCCTATTTTTGTATTTGGACTTATCTCTATTCCATACTTAAGTCTTATTTGCCTTATAAAAATTTTATAAAATAATTTTAAAAATTTATTGTTTGAATTTTGATATTTTCTAAAAAAATAATTAAATCTCAATTCGTGATTAAATATTACTTTTAAGATATCTTTATTCTTGCATTCTCTTCCAAAATATCTATAAAAATCTTGTGAAAATTTTAAACTATTCATAAACTTACCCCTCTATTTGTATTTCTTATAAATAGAATTTTTTATACCATTCTGCAAATTTTCTTAATCCATCTCTTAAAGAAGTACTTGGTTTAAAATTAAAATCTCTTATTAAATCCTCTACATCTGCATAAGTCATTTCAACATCACCAGGTTGCATTGGTACTAGCTCTTTATGAGCTTCAAAGTCATAATCTTTAGGTAAAACCTCTGCTCTTATTAACTCTTGTTGTAAAATATCTACAAAGTCTAATAAATTTTCTGGTTTATTATTTCCTATGTTATATACCTTATATCTAACACCGTTTTCATTTCTGTCTGGAGTTTTTTCCATAACATTTACTACACCAGTAACAATATCATCTATATATGTAAAGTCACGTTTACAATTTCCATAGTTAAATATTTGGATTTTTTCACCTTTTATTAATTTATTAGTAAATCCGAAATATGCCATATCTGGTCTACCTGCTGGTCCATAAACTGTAAAGAAACGTAACCCTGTTGATGGAATATCATAAAGTTTTGAATATGCGTGAGCCATCAATTCATTTGATTTCTTTGTTGCTGCATAAAGTGATACAGGATTATCAACTTTATCTTCTGTTGAGTATGGTATTTTTTTATTCATTCCATATACGCTAGAACTAGATGCGTATACTAAGTGTTCTACTTTATTGTGACGACAAGCTTCTAAAATATTAAAAAATCCGATTAAGTTTGATTCTAAGTAGGCATCAGGGTTAGTAATTGAATATCTTACTCCAGCTTGAGCAGCTAAATTTACAACAATTTCTGGTTTATATTCTTCAAAAACTTTTTCAACTAAAGGTTTATCAGCAATATTTCCTTTTATGAAAGTAAAGTTTTTGAAGTTTTTAAGTTCTATTAATCTGTATTCTTTTAGATTAACATCATAATAGTCATTAACACTATCAAAACCAATAACTTTTATATCAGAAAATCTATTGTATAACTCTTTAACTAAGTTTGAACCGATAAATCCAGCAGCTCCTGTTACAAGGATAGTTTTTTGTGATAAATCAATTTTTTCCATAACCAATCTCCTATATACTTTCTAATTTATGTAGATAATTGTATCTTTTTATTATAAAAATGTCAATCTATATTTAACAATTTTAATAATAAAAATTACATTTTTTAATTAAGTTCAATGAAACAAAAAGACCCTCATTAAATTTCAAATTAATTACAGGTCTACACTATTTTTATTTATACTACCCCCCCCCCCCGTTAAATTCGTACACTTATATTAAACTTTTTCATTTTCAAATCAGGTTAATTAATTATACCCCTCAATTTTTGATATGTCAAGGAAATATTTACTTTTTTACATCACTTTTACAATTTTATTTTTCTTACTAATCACTGACATTTTCTGTCTTTTATCCAATCTGAAAATTATTAAGATGTTTTGATTTTTCTATTTTTTTATATTTTCTTAACAAAAATTACTATTTTTCTTATTTATTTTTTTCATTAACTATACTTATAAGAAAAATGAACTATAATTTCATTTT
Source organism: Fusobacterium perfoetens (assembly GCF_021531475.1). Lineage (NCBI taxonomy): Bacteria > Fusobacteriati > Fusobacteriota > Fusobacteriia > Fusobacteriales > Fusobacteriaceae > Fusobacterium > Fusobacterium perfoetens. The sequence goes on from NZ_JADYTX010000014.1 coordinate 3,449, forward strand.
TCTTATACAAATATGCAATAATATCAGATTGAATTTTAGATTTTTTATTACATTTTTATAATAATTTTAATTTCTTTTTCATAATTTTATATGGAAAATGTTTAGTGTAATAAAACACTGTATACATAAAAAATCCCATCTCTCAAAAGACAGGATTTTTTTCTTTAATTGAATTTTATTAAATTATATGATAAAATACATATACCAATATTGCTATTATGATGGATTTTTATCTTATTTTGCAGATGAAATCATAACATATATTGATTTCAATCAAACTTTTGATATTTGTATTTGGTTTAAAAACTTAAAGCAAATATTTTTTTATTATTTAACTTTACTACAAAATTTAAAATTGGAGGAAATAAATATGAATCTTTGCAAAATAATAGGAGTTTTAATGAAACTGGTTCTTATAGAAGGTATTTCACTCTCAAAATAACAAAATCCATTTTTATAGATAAGAATCAAATTCTAAACCAGAGGGGAGAACTCCCCTTACCTTCCACCAAATGAAAATATTTAAATATTTTAAAGATTATATTTATATGAAAAATTAGAACTCTACAAATCTTTTTTTACACTATTTCATTAAATAAATAGCTTTTCTAACTCATAAATTTCATTTGCCTTTTTAATAAAAAATTCAACTTTACTTATACTATCTATATTATTCTCTTTGCTACTTTTTCTTTTTGAAGTAAGTTTTCTCTGGTCATTATAAAATATTCCTTCTTTTATAACATAATCTATTTTCTCTATTTCGTTACTATCTTTATATATTTCAAATAAAAAATCTACAAAAGCTTTTCCTTTTCTCAGTTGAGACAAAGCTTTCTTTTTTGCATCATTACTTAATGTTGATTTTATTTCTAAAAGAAATACACAAAGATGATTATCCTTTTTAAAAATAATTATTCTATCATTTTTTGAGTTAATACCTTCAATAGATTTATTAAAAAAAGGATATACTCTAAACTCTCCATCTTCATTTTGATCCAAAGAAAAGGCAACAATCTTTCCTTTTGTCTTTATTTTAACAAACTTTCCACTTGCATTGCTATTTTCTTCATAAAAAATTAAATGACCGTCTACATTTTTTCTAACTTTAAAATCTTCAAAAATAATATTATCTAAATCTACCAAAATTTGATCTACATCCATTATTCATCACCAGATTCTTTTATTGAATAATAAATATCATCATTTCTCTCGTTGATACTTTCAATTACTTCGTCAAAAGTTTTTGTAATAATTCCCTCTTCTCCTATTTCCATTTCATCTAGAATTCCATCTTTAAATAAATAAGCTCCCACATTCTTTCTTTCTAAAACATCTTCTTTACTATAGTCATATTTTTCCATAATTTTAGTTTTATTTTTAAAATCATTATCTAACATTAAAAGATTATTAAACTCTTTAGTAATATAATCACTGTGGGTAGAAATAATTACTTTAATACCACTATTTACTAATCTTACAAGTAGTTTAGCAATTTTTACTTGATTTTCTGGATGTAAATTTAATTCTGGCTCATCAATTATTAGATAATCTCTATTTTTTATTAGATGTCTTAAGTAAAATATTATTCCAAAAATTGTTTTTACAGTTGAAGAAGCTATATATAAGTCTAACTCTTTTTCATTTTCAGTTTGATAAAAAATTCTATTATTATCTATTTTATATTTTCCCCTAATTATCTCTTTTTCCATCTCTTTTGCTATGTTAACAAAAATTTCGTTTCCTTCGTTTTTATCATATATATCCAATTTAGTTAAAATTTTTAAATAATCTTTTACAGGTTTAGGATAATTATTGACATTTTCTATCTCTTCCTTACCTTCAACAGAAAAATCCATATTTTCTACAATATTAGCTCTTTTTCTTAAAAGTTCATTATAGAAAATATTAAGTCCATTTCTCTCAGTAGGTAACATATACTTTTGATTCTCTTCTTGAATTAAACAAATTTGAAGGAAATTTTCTATATATCTTCTCAAAGATTCTTCTAATATTTTTTTTTCTGTTTTTTCTTTAAAATAAATTAATGTTATTTTATCACTACCTTCCACTTTATTAAGATTGCTTATTTTTACTTTATTTTCTCCAATGGTTACATTTCTGTCAAATTTTAGTTTAATTAGCTTTTCTCTTTTTTGCTCTTTATCTAATTCAATCTCTAATTCTAATTCTTCAAAAAAATCTTTCTTGCTATTAAAAACTTTATACAAATTTTCTTTAACTTCATTAGCTATTTCTTTAACTATTCTATCAAAATTATTATCAAATAAACTAACTACATCTATTTCTTGCACCCCTTCTTTAAACAATTGATCTATATTTAAATTAAGGTTTGTTCTATAATCTTTTAAGGTTTCTAAAATAGAATAAATTAAATAATTAACATAAGTTTTTCCTGTATTATTTTTTCCACAAAATATAGTCATATTTCTTATAGTAACTTCACCTTTTTTTAAAGGACCTAAATTTTTAAATTTTATTTTCAATCTGATCACCTGTTCCTATATCTATATTTTCCAATCAATTTTTTTATTAATATTTTATATTATTCTCAAAATTTCTGTTATATATAAAAGATTCTACCATTTTTTAATTAAAATATCAACGAGGACTTTTTTCTTTTCTGACCATTGCTGATACAAAAGATTATACTAATACAAAACCTCATACTTCCAAAAGTCCAAAAGGGTATACTGACGGAATTACAGAAAGCTATACTGACACTAGTACAGAAGGCACATACTCTATTAATAATAACTATAGTGAACCTCTCCCACTTAAAATTACTTTGTAATTTTTGAAGTGGGAGCTTCTTCTTGGGAAGTAGCTGCTTTTGTTAGCCAACTATATTTACCAAGCTATCCCCGTAGTTCCTACGGTTCTTTTTATTTTTTAGACTGCTTGTCTTATTCTTAGACCTTCAGCCAATATATTTTTACTTGCATTTATATCCCTGTCGTGGTGAGTATGACAAATTGGACAAGTCCACTCTCTTACATCAAGAGTTTTCTTGCCATCACGATTCCCACATACAGAGCATATCTGACTTGACGGATATAGTCTATCTATTTTTATTATTTCTTTACCATACCATTTCGCCTTATACTCAAGTTTATTTACAAAACTAGCCCAAGATACATCTCCAATAGATTTTGCTAATTTATGATTATGAAGTAATCCCTTTGTATTTAAGTCTTCAATACAAATAATATCGTGGTTTTTGATTATATCCATACTTAATTTATTTAAGAAATCAACTCTCATATTCATAATTTTTTCGTGTATCTTAGCTACTTTAATTTTTTGTTTTTGATAATTTTTAGCCTCGCTTAATTTTCTATTTTCTTTTTTTGCAATTAGAAGTCTTTTTGATAATTTTCTTTGTTCTCTTTTTAGTTTTTTCTCTAATTGTTTTCTAAATTTTAGATTTTCTATTTTTTCTCCAGTAGAAAGAATAGCCATATCTTTAATACCTAAATCAATTCCTACTGATAAATTAGTTTTTGGTAATTCTTGAATATCAGTTTCACATAACAAAGAGATAAAATACTTGCCACTTCCATTACGCGAAATAGTAGCAGATTTTATTATACCCTCTATTTTTCTATGCACTTTAATTTTTACTAATTCTTTAAGTTTTGGAATTTTTAATCTGTTTTCAAAAATATTTATAGTACCATTTTGATTATTAGTTGTATAACTTTGTACAGGATTTTTCTTAGATTTGAATTTAGGAAAACCTATAGATTTATCTCTAAAAAAATTTTTATATGCTTTATCTAAATTCATTTGAGCGTTAGCAAGAGCAAGACTATCTACTTCTTTTAGAAATTCATACTCTTTTTTATATTGAGCAGGAGTTGGATATTTTATCTTTTTATCAGTATTACCTTTACTTTCTTCATATGCTTTGATTCTATCATTTAGCATAAGATTATAGACAAGACGAACACAACCAAAAGTTTTACTAAAAAATATTTTTTGTTCATTGCTTGGATAAATTCTAAATTTATATGCTTTTAGCTGTTTCATCAGTCCAACTCCCTCAAAATTATTTACTCTTTTGTCCTTGTTCCTCTATATATTTTTTTATGATTTCAATAGGAGCTCCTCCAGTGGTCAACAAACAAAAACTTTTAGACCAAAACATTTCTTTCCAAAGATATTTTCTTATATGTGGAAATTCTTTTTTTATTATCCTAGAACTTGCTGATTTATACGCATTTATGAATTTAGTCAATTCTGTTTTAGGATGAGCCTTGAACATTATATGTATGTGGTCTTTATCGTGATTCCATTGTACTAAAGTTATATGATACGGAACTCCAATTCTTACAAACATATCTTTAGCAAATTCAGAAATTGTGTCATCAAATACATTTTTTCTATATTTTACTACAAGAACTAAGTGATAATGCAATAAAAATACTGAATGACAATTACTATCTAATTCCATTGTTTTTACTCCTATTTTTATATATTTACTGATTATATTATATCACTTTACCTTCTAAAAAACAATAGGGCAATTCATCGCACTACCTATAGAGGTGGGCGACTTCTTGCCCATTAGGTTAAAAAAATTTTTATTGCTATTTTTTTATTTTTATGATAAAATTTTTATACAAATGAAAGTTAATTTAAGCTAACTTGTGAAGGGTTTGAGCTGGGTTCTCGAATGAGAGTAGGTGCTTTGCACTTAGAATTCCTTTGCTCCTGGGGTTAGCTTTTTTTATTGCCATCTTTTAACTTTTTCTTTAAATTTTGTATAATATTTTCTGGATCTTTGACGTATTCCCCAATAATAAAATCAATAGCTTGCTGAGAATAATAATACCTAGGTTTTCCATCATTCATTAATGTATAGCAAAATCTTTCTTGATTTTTCAATTCATAATAATTAACAAATAATAAAAACTCATTCCTGTTAAACTTTTTAGTAGTTAAAGAATTATTAATTCTTTCCAATGCTCTAGTCATTGTGTAAGGATGTGTTGTGTACTTGTATTTCTTAACTCTATTATTTTTTCTAAATTTTTTCTTAAAGGATCCTTATCATTTGTAAAAACTTTTTTTATACAATTTTCCAAAGTAATAGTTCTTTCAGGACTATCCTTATAGTATATTTCTTTATTACCAAATTTTTTAATAATATGAGCTTTTAGCATTAATTCCCAAGCATTGCATATAAAAAAACTAAATCCTTCAACTCTATATTTTATAGTTGGTTTATTATATATTTCAATTCCCAATATAAAAGCTTCTATTGCTTTATTTAAAATATTTTTTTCTAACTCAATCATAATTTTCCTCCATTATAAAAGCTAGTCTTTTATCACAACTTCTTTTATTAGAATCCAACACCTACATAGTCTAGTCCCAAGCTATCGGCAACTTTTCTGCAAGTAACTCTCTCATTCATAATATTTATTCCACCTAAAAGTTCTGGATAAACAGTACAAGCTCTCTTTAGACCTTTACTTGCGATCTCTCTTGCATATTTAAGGATTGAGTTTTCAACAGAGACAGTGGCAGTTATAGGATAAGCTCCCGCCATATTACCAACACAGTAATGGACAACACCATCTACCACATATGTTGGATTTTCCAAAGTTGTTATCTTAGAAGTTTCAAAGCAACCACCTTGGTCAATAGCCACGTCAACTATTACACTACCTTTTTGCATTGTATTTATATATTTTTTAGTAACAAGACAAGGAGTTTTTCCACCTGGGATAAGTACAGTACCTATTAAAAGATCTGCCTCAGAAACAGCTTTTTCAATATTTCTTGGTGTAGAATAAAGAGTTGTTATTTGACTTTTATAATTATCGTCAAGATATCTTAATTTATTCATATCTATATCAATAGCAGTTACCTCTGCTCCCATTCCAAAAGCTGTCTTTATAGCACTTTGTCCAGCAACTCCAGCTCCAAGTACAACAACTTTTCCTCTCTCAACTCCGGGAACTCCACCTAAAAGTTTTCCCATTCCGCCGTTATTTTTTTGAAGATAAAAACTTCCCACTTGAACAGCCATTCTACCAGCTACTTCAGACATTGGAGAAAGTATTGGTTTTACTCCGTCCTCTTGAATGATAGTTTCAAAGGCTATACAAGTAGCCCCTGTTTTTAAAAGCTCAAGAGTAGTTTTTTTATGTGCTGCAAGGTGAAGATAAGCATATAATATATGGTGAGGTTTTAAAAGTTTTATCTCACACTCTAAAGGTTTTTCTACTTTTATTATTAAGGTAGCTTTTTCATAAATCTCTTCAAAAGTATCCACCATTATAGCTCCACTAGAGATATATTCTTCATCAGTTATTCCAGTAGCAAGTCCAGCTCCCTTTTGGACATATACTTCGTTACCATCTAGTACTAGTTGCCCAACACCAGCCGGAGTCAGCCCTACCCTACTTTCATCGTTGTTTTTTTCTTTAGGTATTCCAATCTTCATATATATCCTCCAAAATTCCCTATTATTTTTTTATACTTTATATTATATATTATTTTTAAGAAAATAACAAATAGAATATATATATTATAAATCATTTTTTTACAAAAAATATTATAACTTTATTTTATTTTTTGTGAAATATATACTATAATGTATATATAACGATTATATGGGGTGAATTTATGAAAAAAGTTCTATTTTTTATAAGTGTTTTATTGCTTATCTCCTTTGTTATTTTTACAAAATTTACCATTGGAGGAATTATTCTGGCAATCTATGTTATTCTTTCTATGGTGGCAACTAGAAGAAATTTAACATTAGATGAGATCATTGATATCTCTATTTTGTATGGGAAAAAATCAAGTCTGGTTATTATCCTTTTTATTTTTATAGGTAGCCTCTCTGCCACTTGGATGGCTTGTGGTACAATACCGGGACTTGTTTATTATGGATTAAAATTTATTAATCCGAATATATTTTTATTCTTTGTTTTTGTAATCTGTTGTATCGTTTCATCAATCTTAGGTAGTGCCTTTGCCTCTACTGGTATAATCGGTGTGGCTTTAATGGCTATTGCAAAAACTAGTGATATTAACTTAAATCTTGTTGGAGCAGCAATAATTTCTGGAGTTTATTTTGGAGATAGATGGTCGCCAATCTCTGTAAGTGCCAACCTTGTATCATCTCTTACTGGGGTTAGTATCTTTACAAACTTAAGAAATATGGTAAAATCAACAATTGTGCCATTTATCTTGACATCAATTCTTTACCTTGGGCTTTCAAGAGTATTTACTCTTGATATTACAGAAAATCTTCTACCTAATATGATAATGGTAAATTATAATCTTGATATTAGATTTATTTTCTTGCCACTTGTTGCTATTATAGTTTTATCAATCCTTAAGGTAAATGTTAAAATTTCAATGGGAATAAGTATAGTTATGGCAACTTTAATCTCTGTATTTTTACAGAATGAAAAGTTTTTTGATGTACTTAATTATGCTTTCAACGGATTTTATAAATTTAACGGTGGAGAACTTGAAAAAATCATAAAAGGTGGAGGGGTTGTATCTATGGCAAATGCTACAATCGTTATTGTTATCTCTTGCCTTTTAGTTGGAATTTTGGAAAAAATGGAAATTTTATCATTCCTTAAATCAAAAATCAGAAATATAGATTCAAGAGCTAATCTTTTTGCAAATATGTTTGGTATCGGAGTTATATCAAGTATGATAGGTTGTAACCAAACTGTATCAATAATTATGACTGAACAGGTTATGGAAGAAGTTTATGATTCAAGAGGTCTTAGCCGTGAAGATTTAACTGTAGATTTGGAAAACTCAGCTGTTATACTTAATGGATTTATTCCTTGGAACAGTTCTTGTTTTGTTCCTTGTGCTATTCTTGAAGTGGCATTTTATATAGCTATACCACTAGCTTTCTTCTTGTCACTTATCCCAATCTGTACCTTTATTCAGTACAAGATTTCTGACAGAAAAGCTTTAAAATAAAATTTTCTTTATTGTTCTAATAATTAAAAAAATATGGTATACTATAAAGAGTAATTTTGATAGGAGATATATATGGAATTTAAAAAGATTAACTATATAGATAGAAAAACTGGAAACGTTCTAGTTGAAAATGTTCCCGGTGAAAAGTTTTTAAAATTTTTATACTATAATCCCTTTGGAAAACTACCACTAGAGCTTTTAGTAAAGAGAAAATTTTTATCTGCTCTTTATGGTAAAAAGATGGACTCTCCTAGTTCTTGCAAACTTATTCCAGACTTTGTAAAAGAACATAATATAAATATGGAAGAAAGTGTAAAATCAATTGATGAGTTTCAGTCTTTCAATGATTTTTTCACTAGAAAATTAAAGCCTAACTCAAGAGCTATCCAAAGAGAAAAGGGAGTTTTGGCAAGTCCTGCTGACGGGAAAGTATTTGTTCTTGAAAATATCAACAAAGATACTCAGTTCTTCGTCAAAGGTGAGAAGTTTACATTAGAAGAGTTTTTTAGAAACAAAAGTTTTGCTAAAAAATACGATAATGGGATTATGTTTATTATAAGACTTGCACCAGTGGATTATCATAGATTTCACTTCCCAGCCTCTGGTTTAATCTCAAAAAGTAAAGTGATAGATGGAGCTTACTACTCTGTATCTACCCACGCAATACGTACTAATTTTAGAATTTTCTGTGAAAATAAAAGAAGTTTTTCAACTCTTTTCACTGACCAATTTAAAGATATATGTATAGCTGAGATTGGAGCCACTATGGTAGGTGGAATAAAACAAACTTATATCCCTTATACATATGTAGAAAAGGGAGATGAAAAAGGTTATTTCTTCTTCGGTGGATCTACTGTAATCCTACTCCTTGAGAAACAATCTTTCAAAATTGATAAAGATTTATTAGAAAATAGTAAAAAAGGTATTGAAACAAAGGTTTATATGGGAGAAAGACTTGGAATTTCCCAAATAGCTAGAGGTGACGACTTTTGAGAAGAAAGCCCTGTTACTTTAAGAAATGGGATCTAGTTATATACTTTTTTATATTTTCAATACTTTTTTCTTTGTTTTGTTATGCCCAAAATCTTAACAACACAAAGGGAAATAAAGCTGAAGTATATGTAGATAACAAACTTCGTTATGTGTTTGATCTAGAAGAAAATAAAAAAGAATATTTTGTAGATACTAATCTTGGGGGGGTTAATATCGAGATAAATAAAATGAAAATAAGAGTTACAACTTCTAACTCTCCTCTAAAAATCTGTGTAAAACAAGGTTGGATTTCAAATTCTGGAGATACTATCGTAGGGATACCTGATAGATTACTTATAAAAGTAGTTGGAGATACTGATGACTCTGAAGTGGATACTATTATTAAGTAAGGAGTGAGCGTATGAATAAGCTATCTGAAAGAAAACTTTTCTTTAAAATTTTTATCTTAGGTATGATCCTAATCTTTATACAGACTATGTTTCAAAATAATTCTGAGTTTTTAAATATCTTAAGGACACTAAAATATTATGGAAAACCTTTTATCTATGGAATTTTTATAGCAATTCTTTTTGACCCTTTAGTTGAGTTTATTGAAACAAAATTAAAATTTTCAAGAATTGTATCTTTATGGCTTGGATTTTTAATATTTATCTGTGTTTTCACAGGACTTATGTTTTGGTTTATTCCAAACCTTATCAATAGTTTTGAAGATATTATAAAGATGTTCCCATCACTTCAAGATAAATTTGTCTACTATCTTAGAAAACTTTTTGATTTCCTAAGAGAAAAAGATCTTTTGATGATGAATGGAGATGAAGTTCAAAAGGCTATTGAAGATTTTATTGTTTCAAACATTGAGCATATAAAAAATATCCTACTTTCTATAAGTCTTAATGTGGTTTATTGGATTGCTGAGGTTTTTGTATTTTTCTTAGGTTTATTTTTAGCTATTTATTTTATATTATATAAGAGATATTTTATGGGATTTTTTAAAAATTTAGTATTTTTATTTTATGATGATGAAAAGTCTAAAAAAGCTTTAGACTTTCTTATTGAGTGCAAAAATATTTTCCTTAACTATATGTCTGGTAGAATTTTAATCTCCATTGTAGTTGGGATTGTTGCATATATTGTTATGTGGTTTGGAAAAGTGCCTTACGCTCTTATCATCTCAGTTATGATAGGTGTAGGTAATATGATTCCATATTTTGGGTCAATCGTTGCAGGTGTAATTGCATTTATTCTTGTGGTTTTGGTTGAGCCAGTGAAAGTTTGGTATATATTCCTTGCTATGGGAATTGCCCAAGCAGTTGACGGATATGTTGTTGGACCTTTAATTTTGAGCAAAAGTGTGGGACTTAGTTCTTTCTGGATAATCGCCTCAGTTATTATTATGGGGAACATTATGGGAACTACTGGAATGTTTTTGGGAGTACCAATATTTGCAATCTTAAAACTAATCTATACAAAGCTAATAAAAAATAAAAGAGAAAATTTACGTATCAAATATGAAGAAGAGAAAGAAAATAACGAGTTTAAGGAGTTTTAATGGAAGATAAAAAATATACAATAGTTGCCTCTACTACAATGGGGCTAGAAAGTATTGTAAGAGATGAGTGTAAAGATTTAGGATTTAGTGACGTTCAAGCTTTTAATGGTAAAGTTGAATTTACAGGAACTTTAAGAGATATAGCTGTTGCTAATATACATCTTAGATGTGCTGACAGAGTATATATAAAAATGGGAGAGTTTAAAGCATTTTCTTTTGAGGAACTATTCCAAAATGTTAAGAAAATCAATTGGAGTGAGTTTATTGAAAAGGACGGAAACTTTATAATAAGTTGGGTAAGTGCTGTTAAATGTAAACTTTTCTCAAAATCTGATATTCAAAGTATCACAGAAAAAGCTATTGTTGAAAACTTAAGAAAAATTTATAAAGTTGATAGATTTTCTAAAAAAGGTGCAAAATTCGCTGTTAAAATCCAAGGGAATAAAGATGTTTTTTCTATAATGATAGATACAAGTGGAGTTGGACTTCATAAACGTGGTTATAGAAACTTAATAAATGAGGCTCCTTTAAAAGAAACTTTAGCTGCTGCTCTTGTTATGCTTACAAGATGGAAAGGTGGAGAAAGACCTTTTATAGACCCAATGTGTGGTACAGGGACTTTACCTATTGAGGCTGCTATGATTGCTAGAAATATCGCTCCTGGAGTAAACAGAAACTTTGCTGCTGAAGAATGGAAAATCTTCCCTAGAAATATGTGGATTGATGTTAGAGACGAGGCTTTCTCAAAAGAGGATTACGACAAAGAAGTTAGAATTTATGGTTCTGATATAGATGGCGAGGCTATAAAAGTAGCTATTGAAAATGCTGAAAAAGCTGGTGTTGAAGATGATATCTTATTTGAAAATAAAAACTTTTTAGAGCTTGAATCAATGGCTGACAAAGGTTGTATTGTATCAAACCCACCATATGGAGAAAGACTCCTTGATGATGAAAAAGTTGAAAGATTATATAGACTTTTAGGAGATGTTTTAATGACAAGATTCCCTAAATGGTCATACTACATAATCACATCATATAAGGATTTTGAAAAAGCTTTTGATAAAAAATCTACTAAAAATAGAAAATTATTTAATGGTGGTATAGAGTGTCATTACTACCAATATTATGGAGAGAGATAGAATGGATATAAAAATATTTATAGACTATGCTACTGAAATTGTGTTGCAAGTCCTAAGAAAAAATTCTCAAGAACTTCAAAAGGCTTATCAAGAAAATGATAACAAGAAAATAGAAGTTTTAGAAACTGAGATTATCCCAAAATATGAAAAACTTTATCTTGGGCTTACCAGTGATGAGATGAAGAAAAAAACTCCTGAGGAGATTGAAAATATTTTAAAAGTTTTAGAAGATATTTTAGAAAAAAATAACTTTACTAAAGAGTTTATTGAAGAGTGTCAAAAAAAGAGAGAAGAATATAAAGAGAGTTCTGGAGCTTTAGTTGTAAAAAGACTTTTTGAATACTCTATAAAAAATCTTAAAAAGAATAAGTCCAAAGTTTATGACAAGCTTAACCCCTTATTAAAAAGAGAAGAAAAGCTTGAGGCAGATTTAAAAGAGGCTATCCAATATGAAGATGAGATGAAAATATCTGCTGATATTGTTGATGTAAGAGAGGAAAAAAGAGAGCTTAATGATAAAATTGCTCTTTTAGATTTAAAAATAGCATCTATTGAGAGAGATATCCAAAATAGATGGAAATATGAAATCTATGGTACTGTTACACAAAAAGAACTTGAAAAATATATGAACTACAAGGATTAATCAAAGGGGGATTATTATGCTAAACAAACTATTTATACTACTAGGAGTTTTAACACTAGCTATGCTTGCTACAAGGTTGACTGCTAATTTAAAAATGAAGAAGTTAAAAAAATTGGAGGTTAAATTAATGGAAGTAAAAAAACTAAACGCAAAAATTATAACTAACAAAGGGTCTATCAATATTAAATTATTCCCAGAAGTAGCACCTTTTACAGTTCTTAACTTTGCACATCTATCAATGATAGGATACTATGATAACTTAACATTCCACAGAGTTATCGACGAATTTATGATTCAAGGAGGAGACCCAGAAGGAAATGGAACTGGTGGACCAGGATACCAATTCCACGATGAGTTCAAAAAAGAAGTTGTGTTCGATAGACCAGGACTTTTAGCAATGGCTAATGCTGGACCTAGCACAAATGGTTCTCAATTCTTTATCACTCACGTTGAAACACCTTGGTTAAACTACAAACATACTATTTTTGGAGAAGTTGTATCACCTGCTGACCAAGATATAGTTAATAGAATCTGCCAAGAAGATGTTATCAAATCTATCCAAATTACAGGAGATATAAAAGAACTTTATTCTTCTGATGAGGCTAAAGAAACAGTTGCTCAAATCAATGAAATCCTTATGTCTCAAAATAAATTCAAAAACTTAAGATATGAATCTATAAATAATTTATAATATAAAAATTGACTTTTATAAAAAAATATCTTATAATGTATGTGTAAATGCCCGTTGGGTACTTGTGAATTGGATTTAAAGGTCAGATAGAAGCTCTCAATTTTTGGGAGCTTTTATTCTGCTCTTTGACCGAGAGTAGAAATCCAATTTCACAAGGAGGTACAGATATGACAGTTAACTATATCGAATCCTTAAGTATTAACATTGACGGACTTTTAATTTTAATCGTTCTTATGATTTTAGTATTTAAGTTCATTCACAAAAATTGATCTACTTACAAAATATCTGTAACCTCAACCCTTCGGGGTAGAAAAAAAGCTACTGTATTTCTACAATAGCTTCTCATATTATTTATTTCTATTAGAAGAGTTATCTATAATCTCTTTTACTTTTCCCTTTTCAAATACAAATATTCTATCTGATACCTTATTTACAAAATCCATCTCGTGACTTACTATTACCATTGTGATATTTTTATTTTCTTCTCTAAGGCTTTCAATAACATTTAATACCTCTTTTACCATTTCAGGATCAAGAGCTGAAGTAGGCTCATCAAACAGTAAAACCTCTGGATTTTTAGCTAAAGCTCTTGCAATAGCCACCCTTTGTTTTTGTCCCCCTGATAGAGTTTTGGGATAAACATCAGCTTTTTCCTTAAGTCCTACCTTATCTAAAAGATTAAGTGCAATCTCCCTAGCCTCTTTTTTATCCATTTTATCCACAACTATAAGAGATTCCATTATATTTTGTGCTGCTGTTTTATGTGGGAAAAGATTAAATGATTGGAAAACCATTCCCATTTTATTTTTCTCAGGAACTTTTATCTCTCCAGAATCAATTTGTTCAAGATCTATAAGACATCTTAAGAAAGTTGATTTCCCTCCACCAGATGCACCAATTATAGAAACTACCTCTCCACGATTAATATCAAGGTCTATCCCTTTTAATATCTCATCTTTTCCAAAACTTTTATGTAAATCTCTCACTGAAATAAATTCCATTATATCATCACCTTTTGTTCCAATTTTTTAAATAACATTATTATCACAACTGACATTAAAAAGTATAAAGCTCCACATATTGCAAAAGGAACTATTGAGAAATCTCTTGTAACTAACTCTTTTGAATTTCTTAAAATCTCTGCCATTCCTATTGCTGATACAAGTGATGTATCTTTTACAAGAGCTATTGCTTCATTTGATAGTGGTGGTAAAGCTGTTATAAGTGATTGAGGAATAATTATTCTTATCATTGTTTGCCAATAAGTAAGCCCTAAAACCTTAGATGCCTCATATTGCCCTTTATCTATTCCTAAGATACTTCCTCTAAAAATTTCACAAAAGTAAGCTGCATAGTTTACAACAAATGTTATCACTGCTGCTGAGAATGCTGTTAATGTTATCCCAACTATTGGAAGACCATAATATACAAAGAATAGTTGTAAAAGAAGTGGTGTCCCTCTAAATATTGAAGTATAAACTACTATTATATTATTTACAAGTCCTTTATTTTTTAATCTCCCTAGAGATAGAATTATACCCAAAGGTAATGAAAATACCAATGTTAGTACATATAAATTTACTGTAAGTCCCATACCTTTTAGTATGAATAAGATATCATTTTGCATTTTTCTCTCCCATTTTCCTATTTATTTTTATTTACCAAACCATTTTGCTACTATTTGGTCATATGTTCCATCTTTTTTCATTTCATCTATATTTTTTTGAACTTCATCTCTTAATGCTTTGTCGCCTTTTCTAAATGCAACTCCATAATATTCAGTAGTTAAAGATTCTTCAGAATAAGCTAGTGCATTTTTCTTAGAGTTATAATATTTTCCATTTACTGCGTCAACTACAACTGCATCTAATCTTCCAGCTTCTAAGTCCATTAAAGCTTCAACATTTGTTCCATATTTTTTAACCTCTTTGATTTTTCCAAAGATTTCATTCTTTTGAACAGCTATATCTGCTGAACTTCCAAGTTGAAGTCCTACTATTTTACCTTCTAGTTCGCTAACTTTATTTATCTTATTTTCTTTTTTAGAGAATATCATTTGTCCATCTTCAAAGTATGGTTCTGAGAATAATGCTTGTTTTTTTCTAGCATCAGTCATTGTCATTCCATTCCAAACCATATCTATTTTTTTACCTTTAAGGTCAAATAAGATTCCGTCCCATTCACAAGGTTTAAATTCAACTTGAACTCCCATTCTTTTAGCAACTTCTTTTGCTAAATCTATATCAAATCCAACAATCTCATCATTTTCATCTCTAAATCCCATAGGTGCGAAAGTGGCATCTAAACCGACTATCATTTTACCATTTTTTTGAACATTTTTCAATGAATTATCTGCTCCAAACCCTAAACAACTTATTCCAAATAACATAACAACCAACAATAATAATTTTTTCATAAAATCCCTCCTCATTAAATATATATATTTTTTACTTTATTACTCCATTTTACTAAAGTGACTTTTTTTAAAAATAAACCATTTAGTAAAAACTAAATGGTTTTACTTTGTTACTTTAGCCTGCTAAATTTTTCTATGCAGTAATAATATCACTTTATTAATAGTTTGTCAAGGATTTTTTAAACAATTTTTTTCCCATGATACTCAGTGCTTACAATCTCTTTTGAAACCTTGTCAAAATTGTCTGTAGTAACTCCTCCTGCCACTATTACTGTTATATCATCATTAGCCTCAGCTATCATCTTATTAAGAATATCTTTTCCATCTAAAGCTTTGGCTTTTGTACCAGAAGATAAAATTCTCTTAACTCCTATCTCTGCCAATTTTTTTATCTCTAAAACTGGATTTTCCAAATCATCTATAGCTTTATGGAAAGTAACTTCCATTGGAGCCGCCAAGTCTATTAACTCTTTTAATAATGGATAATCTATTTCATCATTTTTAGTTAAAACCCCTAAAACTATCCCTTTAACTCCTAGAGCTTTGCAAAGCTCTATATCTTTTTTCATTATTTCTATCTCATTTTTATTGTAACAAAAATTCCCACCCCTAGGTCTTATCATTACAAATACTGGTATTTTTAGTTTTTCTACTGTAGTTTTTATTGTGCCATAAGATGGAGTCGTACCCCCTACATCTAAATTATCACAAAGCTCTACTCTATCGGCTCCCCTTTTCTCTGCTGATACTGCTTCTGAATAAGAACCTACACAAGCTTCTTTAACCATAATATACCTCCCTAATTTTTTAAGCTCCCTCTCCCATTTCTATAAGAGTAGGAGTTACCTTATTAGCTGTTTCCTCATTCATAAGGATAACCAATAAGTCGCCACTTTGAATTAATGTGTCCCTTGTAGGAGTTAGATATTTATCTCCTCTTTCAATATCTACTACTATACATCTTCCAGGCCACTTGATATCTTTTATATATACATTATCAAATTTTGAATCTGGTCCAACTGGAACTTTAACCAATACTTTATTTTGGTCATTTCCACCGATTTCATCTTTTTTAGGTAACATATTCTCAAGCAACAAGTCATATATAGGTTTTATTCCAATAAGTTCTGACGCTAAAAATGTAACCATACAAGCTGTCACAACTGGGAAGAAACAATAGAATGAACCTGTCATTTCAAGAATTAAAACTGTTCCTGTAAGTGGAGATTTTACAACTGTTGTAAGAAGTGTAGCCATTCCTAAAATTACAAAATATGTTTCGTAGTTAGGTGGTAGTTCAAAAAAGTTTCCTACAACCATTCCATAAATTTTACCAACTATTGCTCCTATAACAAGCATTGGTAAAAATATTCCTCCGGGAATCCCTGTTGCATAACAAATCAAAGTAAATACAAATTTTAAAACTAAAAGTGTTATCAATACTTTATAAGAAAAACTTTCGTGCATTATTCTCTCTGCAAGTCCGTGTCCTCCACCTGTTACATCAAAGAAAAATATTCCCATAACTATTGTGATTGCCACTACAATAACAGGTTTTATTATAGGATTAATCATTATATTTTTATAAAGTTTTTGAAAATATAATATACCATCACTAAATAACTTCCCTATAAAAGTTATAATTATAGCAAGACCCGCTATAAGTAGATAATATTTTAGTTGATAAAATCCTTCAACCTGCACATTAAAACTAGGTGCAAACCCAAAGAAATTCTTTGAAACAAACTCTGCTGATACTGATGCAATCAAAACGCAAGTCACTAGAAGTGGTGACATAAATTTATGTAACTCTTCTATGGCAAAAACTGTTCCTGCTATTGGTGCACCAAAAGCTGCTGAAAGTCCAGCACTAGCTCCACAAGTTATAAGATATTTTTTATCATACTCTTTTCTTTTAAATAATTTAAAAATTCCACTTCCAACCTCTGCTCCAAGTTGAACAGATGGTCCCTCTCTACCAAGTGACATACCTGCTACAATAGCAAGGACACCACCAAAAAATTTAGCTCCAAGCTCTCTAGCCCAATTGAAATTCATCTGTCTAGCAATTATCCCTTTTACTTGAGGGATTCCACTTCCCTTAACCATTGGAATTTTTACAACTATCCAACCTAAAATAAGTGAAATTACAAGCCCTCCAGCACATAATCCTAGAAAAACTCCGATTCCAAAATTTTCTCTTGCATAAGTGTATACCCCTCTTCTAAAGATCTCTGCATAAGCAAGAGAAACTCTATAAGCAACAGCTATAACTCCAGAGAAAATTCCAACTATGAAAGCTAGAAAATAAAGATCCATATGGGATTTTATATGACTTTGTAAGGCATTAGCCCCTGTCTCTTTTTTCATAACCCTCTCCTTAAAAAAATTCACTAAAAAACTATCTAATTATACTCTATTTGCCAAAAAAAATCAAGTTCATTCATTGCTCACTGTATTCCTAATATCTTTTTTTAATTATATCTATAGTATTTCTAATATATCTTTTGTAGCAAAAATTATTCCCTTTTCTTTAAGATTATTTTTTAGATATTCCCTTTTGGCAATACTTATTTTTCTTGACCAGAAGTTTTTAAAATCCTCTACCTCTTCTAAGCTTTCTATTATTTTTATATTTTTAGGGATTTCAAAAGTATCTATTATAGTTTTTTCAACTTTTATATTGTCTATTTTTTTATCTTCAT
Organism: Fusobacterium perfoetens; assembly: GCF_021531475.1. Classification (NCBI taxonomy): domain Bacteria; kingdom Fusobacteriati; phylum Fusobacteriota; class Fusobacteriia; order Fusobacteriales; family Fusobacteriaceae; genus Fusobacterium; species Fusobacterium perfoetens. The sequence goes on from NZ_JADYTX010000014.1 coordinate 21,574, forward strand.
CAATAAAAATCAAATAATTTTTAGGTAAATTTTTATCTACTCTATCTAAATAAATATAAAAATCATATCCAGATTTATATTCTTTTGAAACCTCAATAAATTTTTCTATATAATCTTTAGCTAATTTTTTATCAGTGATTAAAAGGGCTTTTTTACCTATAGTTTTATAATAAAGTCCAATAGTTTTTATTATAGTTCCAACTCCTCTATTTTCTTTATAAAGAGTTAATACATTTTTTTTCTCTCTAAAAATTGATGCAAGAATTTTCTTTTGATAATTATTATACTCAAAATTTCCAATTAGATTTTCTTTTATCTCTTTAAATATCTCTCCTTCTCTAATTTTAAAACTTTCAAAAGAGTAATCACGGAAAATATCTATATAGATATTAAAATTCTCATCTGTTTCCTCTATCTCAGTTACCTCACATAGAAATTTATAACCAAATCTATCTTTTAGATTAGATAAAAGATAAGAGGTTGTGCTATCTAATTCTCCAATAATTTGTTTACTCTCTTTTACATAGATTTTATCCTCATAATATGCAAAAGATAATTTTTCTTTTATTCTCTTTCTAGTATAAAAAACTGTTTTTATTGGGTAAACTGTATCATACATATCCATATCTTCTAAGACTTGATTTTTTATTTTATCATCATAAGTTTCAGAAAACTTTATATCCTCTATAAATATTTTATATTGATACTTATCTCTAAAAATTTCCATCTTAAGTTTAAAAGCAATATCAACTACACTTGCCCCATTTATCTCATTAAAAAGATCAGCACTATTCCACCAAACACAATTTTTTATCTCCACACCATTTTTTATAATATTCATCATAAGATGAGTTTGATCTTTTCCAATTTTTCTAAGATTTGTAAATGTACAATTTCTTAATGAGAAAACTGGAGTTGAGTTCCCAAAACCAAAAGGCTCTATTTTTGATATTTCATCTAAAAATCCATAAGATATTTTTTCAACTCTTAAGTCCTTATCAATCTTTATAGGTTTTAAAAAGTTATCTTCATCTAATCTTTCATTTACATATTTTTCTAATCTTTCTTTAAGCTCAGATATTTTATCTATCTCTATTGTAAAACCTGCAGCTCCCGAATGTCCCCCATATTTTACAAATACATCTCTTACAGAGTTAAGAGCCTCGATTATATTAAACCCTTCAATACTTCTACAAGATGCAACTCCCACTCCCTCGTCTTCTTTTATATCTATTACGATTGTTGGCTTATAATATTTATCCACAATTTTTGAGGCAACTATCCCTATTACACCACTATGAAGTTTTTCACGAGCCACTATTATTATCCCTTTTCTATCAAGATGATTATCTTCAATCTCCTCTACAGCAAAATCTAAAATTTTAGATTGAATATCTTTTCTCTCATCATTTTGTTTTATAAGCTCATAAGAGATAATATCACAAGCTTTGTTATCTTCACTGATCAAAAGTTCCACACTTTTTTTGGCATCTTCCAATCTTCCAGCAGCATTAAAAATAGGAGCGATTATAAATCCTATATCATAGGTATCATATTTTTTCTCCCTATAATTTTCATATAGTTTTCTAAGCAAGATACTCAAGCCATTCCATCTAGTTTTTCTCAATTGCTCAAGACCTTTTTTTACTATTATTCTATTATCTTCAACAAGAGGAACTAAATCTGCCACAGTTCCTATTGCCACAATATCAAGATATTTATATGCTTTTTCTTCAATTCCAAGCTTTCTATAAATTGCAAGAACTAGCATAAAAGCTGTTCCAACTCCAGAAATTCCCTTAAAGTCATAAATATTGTCATCTCTTTTTACATTTATAACAGCACTGGCTTTTGGAAGATCACTGTTTATTTCATGATGGTCAGTTATTATCATCTCTACACCAATTGAATTAGCAAAATCTACCTCATCAATAGATGAAATTCCACAGTCAACAGTCAGTATTAGCTCTCCACCTAACTCTTTTATCTTTTCAATTGCATCTTTGTTAAGACCATATCCTTCATCTCTTAGAGGAATATAATATTCACAGTCTATCCCTATTTCGTGAAAAGCTCTGTATAATAAAGATGTCGAAGTAATTCCATCAACGTCATAATCTCCATATATCCAAATTTTTTTATTTTGTTTTTTATATGAAAAGATTATATCAATAGCTTTTTCCATATCAGTCAGATCAAAAGGGTTTCTTAAATCTTCTATATCTCCGTCTAAAAATTTTTCAATCCCATTTTCAGTTTTTATTCCCCTATTTTCCAAGATTGTTAATAAGTCCTTACTATAAAATCTATTTTTCTCAAAATTTTTACTACTTTCTTTGTATATCCATTTTGTATTTCTCAAACTCCCACCTCCCACTTAAGTTTTTTTAATAAAATCAATATTTTTTATTTTTAAATATAAAAGGAGATAAAATTTTATCTCCCCATATGTCAATAAAATATTTCTTTACTTAAAATTACATTTTTTTAACTAATTGATTCATAAATTTTTTAAAATTTTCCATTTTCTCCGAATCAAAATCCAATTTTTCTATTGTATCATCTTCTGTTAAAAAAAGATAAGCAACACCATTCATTGGATTTTGAGTAGCTCCATATATCATAAATTTTGCTTTTGTAGGATTTTTTATTTTTTCACCTTGTTCTTCTACTTTATATGATAATTCTGGAAATGACTTTTCCTCTATAAAAGATAACAAGTCTTTATCTTTAGATATTCCCATAATTAAATTTTCTAACATTCCATCGCATTTATTGTTATATGGAGAAATATATAAATAAACTTCTACTCCTAATTGTCCTTTTATATCTTCTGATACTTTTTTAGCTCTATTATATGTTTCTGAAAAATCCTTTTCTGCATCAATAAATATTCCTACTTTTTCTATTAATTCTCTCTCTTCTAATGGACTTTTTAAAATTTTCTTGACTATTTTTTCTAAGTTTCCATTTCCTTCAATATCCAATAAAAATAGATTATCAACGATTTCATTTTCCATATATTTTTTATTTCTTGAAAGTTTATACAGTTCTGATTTCTTAAATTTTATATTATATCCTTTTGTTTTTAAATATGAATATATAAAAGCTATTTCTCCTGAACCTTCACACAATATTAAATTCATCTTATCTCCCACCCTTCAGCTAAAAGCTCTTTTGCTTCTTCTTCTGAATAGTATATAGCTTTTATATTACTTTTTTCATTTTCCATTCTATATAAACTTACTGTATTATCTAATTTTAATTTATATAATTCTTTTAAAAACTCTTCCGAATGAGTTGTTATAAATAATTGAATATTATATTCTTTTATTAATTTTAATATTGTTCTAATCAACTTCTTTAAAGCAGTTCTATAAAGTCCATTTTCTACTTCATCTATTAATATTGTTATTTCTCTATCGTTTCCACCTGCAACCAAAAGATTACTTATAATTATCAAACTAGAAATAAATCCCTCTCCCATAGTTCCAATACTTAAACTTTTATCAACATTATTCAAATCTACATAAATATTATATCCATCAACATAAATTTTTTGTAAATTTTTGTCATAACATTTTAATATTTCTGTAAGTTCATCTATTTTCTTATAATTTTGTAATTTTCTAATATTATCCGCTAATTTAGAAATTTCTCTATTTGTTGGAACATAAACTATGTTTGATTCTTTCAAATTAGCAAAAGACGAAAAACCTATTGAATTATTTTCTACTTTAATCTCTATATTAGGTTTATTATTTAATAAAAATTTATAAATTATTTTTTGATTTTCGCTACTATTTGCTTTATTAAATATTTCCTTTTCTGAAAAAGAAATCTCTGTAACTTTTTTTTCACAAAATATTTCTAATTTTTCTTCAGATTCTTTTTTAGATAACTTTATAACTGGATTTTCTGACACATCTAAATTATAGAAAAATGAGTTTAGAACTTCTTCATATCCAATATATTTTCTTCCTGAAAGTATTCTTCTTAAATTTTCAACATCACTTATATTAAATAGAGAAATAGCTTCTAAAATAGTTGTCTTTTTTGAATTATTAGCACCTACAAAAATATTAATTTTGCCTAAATTATCTATTTTTACATTTTTTATTCCTTTAAATCTTTCTATCTCTATTCTCTCTATCATTATTTTCTCCCATTCTTCCATTTATTTCTTCTAATTCTATTTTCTCTAATAAATTAATATATCAGAATACAACATTTTCATATAAAGAAAGGTTCTTATTTCTAAGAACCTTTTTATTTATCTTCTTATTACTAGATCATTTATTAAAAATTAATTCAAAGAGATCCTTATAATATTTTTACTTCTGTAATACTAACAATTTCAAATATTAATTTTCCAAAGAAACACCATTGTAATCTTTCTATATATATTATCATTATAGTATATTTTTTCTAAAAACTCAATCTAAATTTAATAAAAGTCATTATCATAAACTTTACTTTTTAGTGAGTGATTCAGTGATACAATTTCTGCTCACTATACGTTCACTAAGATATTTATTAATTTTAAATAAACATATAAAAAGAATCCTCTATTATAAGTTAAGGCTGCCATATCATCATAGCAGCCTTATTTATTATACTATTTTAAGTTTTTTAAAGTTGGGAATAAAAGAACATCTTTTATTGTTGGACTTCCTGTAAGTAACATTACAAGTCTATCAATTCCTATTCCAAGTCCTCCTGTAGGTGGTAATCCAGCTTCTAGAGCTTCGATGAATGTATCATCTATTTCTGGAGTAGCTTCGTCGTTTCCAAGTTCAGCTTCCTCTATTTGAGCTTCAAATCTTCCTCTTTGGTCTGCTGGGTCGTTTAACTCAGAGAATGCGTTTGCATATTCTCTTGAATCGATGAATAACTCAAATCTTTCTGTAAATCTTGGGTCATTAGGGAATCTTTTTGAAAGTGGAGATATTTCAACTGGATGTCCATAGATGAATGTTGGTTGAGTAACTTTATCTTCACATTTATCTTCAAAGAATTGGTTGATGATATGTCCAACACCAGTCATATGAGGTAAAACTTCAACTCCGTGTTCTTTAGCTATTGCTTTAGCTTCTTCAAAAGTCATTTCTTTCCAGAAATCAACTCCTGTAACATCTTTAATCATATCTACCATATGAATTCTGTGGAACTTAGAAAGGTCTATATCTTTTCCGTTATATTCAACTTGTAAAGTTCCTAAAACTTTTTGTGCAACGTGTTGGATTATAGCTTCTGTTAAATCCATCATTGTTTCATAGTTAGCATAAGCCATATATAATTCAATTGTTGTAAATTCTGGGTTATGTCTTGTAGAAATTCCTTCGTTTCTAAAACATCTATTCATTTCATATACTCTATCAAATCCACCAACGATTAATTTTTTTAAGTATAACTCAGGAGCTATTCTTAAATATAATGGCATATCAAGTGCATTGTGATGAGTGATGAAAGGTTTTGCAGCTGCCCCTCCTACGATTGGGTGTAACATTGGAGTTTCAACTTCTAAGAAGTGTCTTTCATTTAAGAAACTTCTTATTTCACTTTCAATTTTAGTTCTTTTAATGAAAGTATCTTTAACTTCTCTATTCATTATTAAGTCTATATGTCTTTTTCTGTATCTTGTTTCGATATCAGTTAATCCATGGAATTTTTCAGGTAATGATCTTACATTTTTAGAAAGTAATGTAAATTCGCTTACTCTTAAAGTTTTTTCTCCAGTTTTTGTTATAAATAATGTTCCAGAGATTCCAACTATATCTCCAACTCCACATTTTCTTATTAATTGCCAAACTTTTTCATCTTCAAAAGCATCTTTTCTAGCATAGAATTGGATTCTTCCTGTTTGGTCTTCAATGTGAGCAAATCCAGCTTTACCTTGGATTCTATATCCCATTATTCTTCCAGCTGTTTTATAAACTTTTTTTTCTACAGCATCTTCAGCAGGAGCTTCTTCTTTTAAGATATCTCCTATCATAAATTCTTTGTCGTATCTCTTTCCAAATGGATCAAATCCTAATTCTTTGATCTCTTCAATTTTTTGCCATTGTTCTGCTAAAAGACGATCTTCAGCAACCATATCAGCATATCTTTTCATTATCTATCTCCTTTTATCTTTTATTTTAATCTTCTTAAATATATTATACTTCTTCTTCCCCAAACTGTTTGAGGATAATTTTCACTAACTTCTCCAAAAATTCTCTCTGCCTTAGATTTATTTCCATTTTTAAATTGGATATCTCCTAATTTATATAAAACTTCTGGATATTTTGCATTATCTTTAGAAATTTTCTCAAAGTTTCCTTGAGCTTTTTCTAAGCTATTTGTCAAATAGTATGAATTTCCAAGTAAGTAGTACACATCTTGAGCCTCTTTAGAATCTCCAGTTATTTGAGCCTTAGCTTTTTCTAGTACTAAGATTGCCTCTGCATAACTTTCTGTTCCATAATATTCAAGTCCGTTTCTTAAAAGATTTTCAAAATCACTACCAACTACTAAACTTTCTTCTGATTCTTCAGTAGAAGTTTCTTTTTGTTCCTCATATCTTTGGTTAAAACTACCTGTCATCTTTTCTTTTAAAGCTTTTGGTAGTATTCCAAATTTATTTTCTGAATAGTGAGTTCCTTTAGAAATATTTCCACTTCTAAAGTAGAAAGCTCCCAGTGTATCAGCTAACTCTCTTGTAGGAACATTAGCGTAACACTCCTCCATAAAGTCTAACTCTTCAAGAGTTGGTCTTCCTCTTTTTATTATATCATTTTTTATAACTTCGTTAAGTTCTGGTGAGTTTGTTTTAAAGCTTAAATATTTTTTAGGTAGAGCATAATCATTTTGTAAAGTTTCCTCTTTACCTAATATCACTCTTATTTTTTCCTCAGAAGTAAGATCAAAGTTTTCATCTAAGAAATTTGACTCATTAATTACAAGTTGTTTATCATTATTTATAACAGCTTGGTTAAAAAGAGCCATTGATACATCTTTTAACTTTGGATTTTCAGGGAAAAGTATTTTAAATGCTTGAACACTGTTTTGTAATTTTCCTAAATCTTTTTCTTCTGCATTAGCCATAACTAAATTATTTAGGTCAAAAGCAGATATTTGGTAACGAGATTTATTATTGATCACGATAGTTTCAGCTGGTTCTCCATATTTTTCCAAAGAGAATCCATATTTTCCTTGATATAAACTTCTAAAGTAAAAAACTCCACCTCTTATAAATGCCTCATAAGATTTTGATTTTGGTGAGGCTATTACAGAAACATTATAAGCAGTTGTTGGAAGAGCTATATATTCTCCTAGATAAAGGTCAAAAGCATTTCCTTCCATATGAGTTCTTGTTACATTATTTTTTATATTTCCAGATACCATATCTAAGAAATATGCAATTCCAGAATCACTTAAGTAAAAACTTTCTTGAGGAAGTTCTTTTTCTTTCTCAACTTGCATATTAAGTGCTGTTTCATAACCTTGTGGCATTGTGTTGTTATTCACAAGTGTATTTAAGTTTTGACAACTATAGAAAAGATTTGCCAAAATAGCGATAAATATAAATTTTTTCATAAACTCCTCCTACTTTTTTACAAAAGCTCCTCTATAGAGATAAAGATTTTATTTATGATTTCTCTCTCTTGATAAAGAACGTATTCGCTCTCAAATCCCTCATCTCTAATATTTAATTTTTTTGTGAATAATATAAGATTCATATTTAGATACTCACTTATATATTGTAGTTCAGTTTGACAGTCTTTTTTTAAAACCAAAGAACTCTCAACCTTCCCTCTTCTCTCTATTATAACAGAATCTTTAAAAATTTTTACAATATTTTTTCCAAATTCATCTACATAAGTATAAGATATATAGTTTCCCTCTTGTCTTTTTAAAGCTTTTACAACTTTTTCCAAAAGTTCATTACTCTCTTCAAAAGTTTTAATTTTTAAAGAAACTTTCATTAATAATCCTCTTCATCATGATAATCTTCATTATCATATCTTTCTCTTGAGCTACGAGAATCTTCTCTGTCGTAATATTCGTCGTCTTCCCAGTCCCCTATATCTTCTCTATCGTCATACTCATTTTCCCAGTATTCAATGATTTCTTCTACTTGGTCCTCATCATCAATGTACTCTAAATCCTCTTCGTCGTTGGCTAAGAATACATATCTTTCACCATCTCCGCTTTCAGCTATTACATAGTCGTCATTGTCATATGTTATCATAGCTAATATTTCAAATTCTACTTCTTCTCCTAAAACCCTTTGTCTAAAATAGTCCCCAGGTAAATACATAAAAAATCCCTCCTATTTCCTTTTACTATTTATGATATTTAATATTATTTATTATACTAAACCATCTATAAATTTGTTCTGACAATATAAGTCTCATCAACTGATGAGGAAATGTCATTTTTGAAAAACTTAAAGATAGGTTTGATACCCTTCTTATGTCATCAGAAACTCCATAAGAGCCACCGATAATAAAATTTATTGTGCTATAACCTTTTACACAGATATTTTCTATCTCACGAGCCATCTCTTCAGAAGAAAAATTTTTTCCTCCAATATCCAAAAGTATATTAAAACCTTTATTTTTTTCTAAAGCCTCTTGAATACTTTTTGCCTCACGAGAGATAGATGATTCTCTATCAGAGTCATTTCCAAACTCTTTTAACTCGATTATTTTAAATTTTCCGAAAGCCTGCATTCTTTTACTGAATTCAGCTATTCCATCTACAATATATTTTTCTTTTATCTTACCCACACAAACAATATTTATATTCAAAGTAACTCCTTATTTGCTCCCAAGTCTTCCAAAATGCCTTTCAATATCAGTAAGTGACATCTTAAGAAGTATAGGTCTACCGTGAGGACAAGTATATTCCTCTATCTCAAATAATTTTTTTAGCAAAATCTCCATCTCATCAAATGTAAGTTTTTGATTTGCTTTTATAGCTCCCTTACAAGAAGACATTATAATACTCTCTTCCAAAAGAGTATTTTTTATCTTAGAGTTTTTCAAATCCTCTATTATATTTTTCATCAAATCTTCTATACTACAAGAGATTTTAAAATTTGGTATCCCTCTTATAAGGATATCATTTTTATCAAAAAAATCAACCTCAAATCCAAATTTTTTTAAAATATCTATATTTTCCTCTATTAATTCTCTCTCTTTATTGGAAATTTTAAACTTTATAGGCACTAGCAACTGTTGAGTAGATATCTCTTTATTATCATACATCTTTTTATATTTTTCATATAAAATTCTTTCATGGATTATATGTTGGTCATAAATCTCTAGATTTTCATCTCTTTCCACCAAAATATATGTATTAGCCAGTTGTCCTATTATCTTGTAATTTTCTCTTTTTGGATTTTTTTCTTTTGGTTTATCCTTAGAAAAATCCTCATATTTTTTTAACTTCTCATCACTACTCTCTAGTTTATCAGTTTTTTCGTTATTTGCAAAGGATTTTTTTATATTTTTTTCTTTTTCCTTAAAAAAACTATTAATTTTCAAAAGTTCACTATCTTTTGAAAAATTTTTCTCCTCTTCTTTTTTAATCTCTTTTATTTCTTCTATTTTTTTATCTTCTTTTTTCTCGTCTTCCAAGATTTCAAAAGTTTTCTGAGGCTCTCTCACTTGAAAATCTAAATCTTCAAATCTATTTTTTTCCTTTTTATTATCCAAAATTTCTTCATTTTCTGGTATATCAAAAGAAATTTTCTCTGTTTTTAAAGTATCTTTTTCAAAACTTTTGACCTCTAATCTTTTTTCCTCTTTTGGTTTTATAACTGGAGCGATAAAATCCTCATCTCCAAAAAGTTTTTTATTAACCTCATCATACACAAGATTATAGATATATGACTCGTCTGAAAATTTAACTATTTTTTTAGTTGGATGAACATTTACATCTACATCTTTTGGGTCAATCTCCAGAAAAATCACTGCAAAAGGGTATCTCCCTTTCATAAGTTTTGTATAATATCCATCTATAAGTGCATTTTCTATAATTTGAGATTTTACAGGTCTACCATTTATAAAAATAAATATAAAATCTTTATTTGAACGATTAAGAGAGATATTTCCCAGATACCCAAGTGGAAAAGATACGATATTTTCTAGGGTATTTTTTCCAAAAATCTCAAGGATAGTATTTTTTATCCCATTCCCACTAGTTTTTAAAATCTCTTTATCATCATTTAAAAGAGTTATTGAAATATTAGGGTTTGCCAAAGCCTCCACAAGAACTGTATCTTTTATAGCTCTAAACTCTGTTGTTTCTTTTCTTAAAAATTTTAATCTTGCAGGAGTGTTAAAAAATAGATCCTTAACCTCTATCTCTGTTCCAATCCCCTTAGCAATCTCTTGAATATTTGTTATTTTTCCACCAGATACTGAAAGAGTAGTCCCTATCTCACTTTCTTTATCTTTTGAACTTATTTTTAATTTTGAAACAGCTCCTATTGATGAAAGTGCCTCTCCTCTAAATCCATAGGTCATAATGTTAAAAAGGTCTTCTTTTGTAGAAATTTTACTTGTGGCGTGACGTTCTACACACATCAAAAGATCTTCCTTTGACATTCCTATTCCGTTATCTGTAATTTTTACATATCTATTATTTTGTTTAACATTTATTATAATCTTTGTACTTTTTGCATCTATTGAGTTTTCCAAAAGCTCTTTTATCATATTGGCTGGTTTTTCTACAACCTCTCCAGCAGCTATCATATTGGAAACTTTTTCGTCTAAAATATTTATAGTTTTTATAATTATACCTCCTATAAAAATTATAGTGATAACAAATTATACTTCATATTAGAAAATTTTTCTATATTATTTTTTAAATTTTCTGAAAAGTATGTTATAATATTTAAAAATTAAAAAATTATTTGGGAGAAAAATTTATGAAAAAATTTCTTGTTTTAATAACAACAGCCTTGCTTATTTGTAGCTGTACATCAGTTGAAAAAAAACAACCTATTCTTCAATCTACTGAGATTGTAATGCAATCAGAAAGAGAGCTTAATAAATCACTTCGTGAAGTCCCTTTAAAAGATAAAGTATATAAAAATAAGCTAGCCTATGTAAATGGAGAAGAAATTCCATTCACTGGAGTTTTTACAAATAGATATATTGGTCATCTTCTTTATTTTGAAGAATATAGAAATGGACTTTTACATGGTTCAAGAGCTTGGTTTGGAGATGATGGTTCAATCGGACTTAGAAAAAGTTACATAGATGGAATAGAAAATGGTGAGCAAACTACCTATTATCCAAATGGAAATATCCGTTCTATCTTCCCATATATCAATGGAAAAATCGAAGGAATAATTGAATGGTACAAAGAAGATGGAACAATGTTTGATTCTAGCGAAATATTAAACGGTACTGGTAGATATATTGTTTACTGGAATAATGGAGAGATTCATACAGAGGGATATTTTACAAACAATAGAAAAACTGGCATCTGGAAAGAGTTTAATCAAAAGGGAGAACTTGAAAAAGAGATCACTTATTCAAAAAGAGGAACTATCTTAAAAGAAAAATGGTATAAATAGGTTGAGTCAAAACATATATTATGATATAATTAATGGTACGCAAAAATTTCATTTTTAGAAGAGGGAATATGGATATAAGAGCTTTAGAAAAAACTAACAAAATAGGTTATATCTTTGATATTTTTTATAATGGAAAATATTTTGATTCCTTTGATGAAATCAAAAACAAAGAAACTGTAAAAGGTTGTTTTAAAAATATTATGAACTCTTTGGGCTTTACTTGGGCCAAGGGTATTCAACAAGGAGGAAGAACAGATGCTAAAGTTTCCGGAAGTAATTGTCTTTATGTTAGTAGTACTTTCAACAGAAATATTCAGAAAATAATTGAGGAATTTAACTTACTAGCTGGTGGCAAGATGAAAATAACTAGATGTAGAAAAACTTTTCCAAATCTTGCATTTCCAGAATATGTGGAGAAAAGAAGATATATTTATAAATATCCTCAAAAACTAATAACTAATGATACGGATACTATTCAAAAACTTTGTAAGGAATTAAGTGGTACTTATGATGTGAGTGTTTTCTCTGACTCTAAAGGGGAAAAACTAAAAGAACATATAAGAACTGTTGAGATTTCTTTTGAGAATAACACCCTTACTTTTTTAGGAGATTCTTTTATGCCAAAACAAGTAAGAATTACAAGTGGATATATTTTAACAGGGGAGAAAATCCCATTACCTGGAAAATATCTTACTCTTGATAAGGTGGTATTAAAAAAAGAGATTCTTGATAATATCTTTGTGGAAGAAACATCTTTTACCATTGATAACGTAAAAAAAATAGAAAAAAATACAGCAAATGATATACATATTCTCTACGTTGAGCCATCAAAACGTGGAGAGGTCATTGGAAAAAATGGTAGCAATATCAAAAAATTAAGAAAATCTCTTGGAACTATCATTGTGAGGGACTATGATAATTGCGAGAATTAAACAGGGACTTACATATATTTTTATAAGATACAATCAAAAAAATGATTTAATAGTTCGTGAGATTTTAACTGATGAAGAATTTAAAATTTTTAATGAGATGAGTGAGTATGATAAAATTCACTCATTTAATTTATTCAAATTAGTAAAAGAAAACGCTACCTTAAGAGATAATAAAAATTATCTAAAACTTGCTCTTTTACACGACTGTGGAAAAGAAAATCTTTCTCTTTTTGTGAGAGTAAAAAAAGTTTTGATAGGAGATAAAAAAGTGGAAAATCACCCAAAGATGTCCTATGAAAAACTTAAAAATATAAATAATACTGTTGGAGAGTTAGCACTTTCTCATCACTTGGCACCTATCAGTGAGGAGATGAAAATTTTCCAAGAGTTAGATGATAAATAAATATAAACGAGGTAATTAATGAAAGTAAATATAAACGAATATCTTTTATCTGTTGAAAAACCAGCTCAATACTTAGGTAACGAGATAAATAGTTGCCATAAAAAAGAATGGACAAGTAATATGTGTCTTGTTTTTCCAGATATTTACGAAGTTGGAATGTCAAATCTAGGGATAAAAATCCTTTATACACTTATGAACAAAGTTCCAGGATTTTATCTTGAAAGAGCTTTTATGCCAATGGACGATATGGAAGAGATAATGAGAAAAGAAAATATTCCAATGTTCTCTCTTGAAACTAAAAGCGAACTTAAAGATTTTGATGTAGTTGGATTTTCTCTTTCTTATGAGATGTGTTATCCAAATATGTTAAATGCTCTATCTCTTGCAGGGATTCCTATAAGAAGAGAGGATAGAGGAGAAGATGACCCTCTTGTAATGGCTGGTGGTACTTGTGTTATGAATCCAGCTCCCCTAAAAAAATTCGTAGACTTTTTAATGGTTGGAGACGGAGAAAATAATATGCCTGAGCTTGCGAGAATTTTAGTTGAAACTAAAGGAAAATCAAAAATGGAAAAACTAAAAGCTCTTTCAAATATTGAGGGAATATATATTCCAGCTCTTCACGATGAAAATAAAAAAGTACAAAGAGCAATAGTTAAAGATTTAAATGATTGTCCTCTATATGACGAGCAACTTATACCTTATATGGCAATAGTTCACGACAGAGCCACAGCGGAAATCCAAAGAGGTTGTACAAGAGGTTGTAGATTCTGTCAAGCAGGGATTGTTTATAGACCTGTAAGAGAAAGAAGTCTTGAAAAAAATATTGAGCTTGTATCAAAACTTATAGAAAATACAGGTCACTCAGAAATATCTCTTTCATCTCTAAGTAGTAGTGACTATACAAATATCGACTCACTTATTGAGGCTATAAAATCAAAATATTCTTGTGACAGTGTTGGAGTTTCTCTTCCATCTCTTAGAATGAACACTCACTCTGTTGAGGTTGCTGAGATTATAAGTGGTGGTAAAAGAACTGGATTTACTTTTGCTCCAGAGGCTGGAAGTCAAAGAATGAGAGATATAATTAATAAAGGTGTTACAGAACAAGAAATAATGGACACAGCTGAGGCTGCTGTAAAAGCTGGTTGGATGTCTTTAAAATTCTATTTTATGATAGGTTTACCATTTGAAACAATGGAAGATGTTCAAGGAATTTATGAGCTTGTAAAAAAAGTTTCTCAAATGTGTAGAAAAATAGATAAGAGAATAAATATTACAGCTAGTGTTTCAAACTTTGTTCCAAAACCTCATACACCATTTGAATGGTGCAAACAAATGAATATGGAAGAAATGCTTGAAAAACATACTTTCCTTAAAGATCTATTTGCTGGTCTAAAAGGTGTGGCATTAAAAATTCACCCACCTAAAAAATCTCTACTTGAAGGTTTAATCTCAAGAGGAGACGAAAGAACAGGAGATTTAATAGAACTTGCATTTAAAAAAGGTGTAAAATTAGATGACTATCGTGATAACTATAATCTTTGGATCTCTGCTTTAGAAGAACTTGGAATGAAAGTTGAAGATTACCTTGGAACAAGAGATTTTGATGAAAAACTTCCTTGGGATATTATAGATATAGGAGTTTCAAAAGAATTCCTAAAGAGAGAATATGACAAAGCGGAAATGGCATCTCTTTCTCACGATTGTAGACTTGGTTGTCTAGGTTGTGGAATGAAAAGAATTATACCTCAATGTGGAAACATTGTAGATTCTAAAAAAGATTTTTGTACTAAATAGTGAGGTGAAATAAAATGATAAATATTGGAAATGATTGGGACGAACTTTTAAGACCTGAAACTGAAAAAGAATATTATAAAAATTTAAGAAAGTTTTTGGTAAATGAATATAAAACTCATAAAATTCACCCAGATATGAATGATATTTTTTCAGCTCTAAAACTTTCTAGATACAAAGATACAAAGATTTTATTACTTGGACAAGACCCATATCACGGAGAAGGACAAGCTCACGGACTTGCTTTTTCAGTAAAACCCGGGATAACTCCTCCGCCATCTCTTAAAAATATGTATAAAGAGATTCAAGCGGAACTTGGTATCGCCCCACCAAATAATGGTTATTTAGTTTCTTGGGCAAGTCAAGGAATACTTATGATAAATACAGTTTTAACTGTGCGTGATGGTTTAGCAAACTCTCACAAAGGACAAGGTTGGGAGATTTTTACAGATAGAATAATAGAACTTCTAAATGAAAAAGATGAGCCTGTTATCTTTATTCTTTGGGGAAATAATGCAAAATCTAAAAAAAGACTTATAACTAATAAAAAACATTTTATAATCGAGGGAGTTCACCCAAGCCCACTTTCTGCAAGTCGTGGTTTCTTTGGTTGTGGACATTTCAAAAAAGTAAATGAGATTTTAAAATCTTTAGGTAAAAAAGAGATTGATTGGAGCATTCCAAATCTTTAATAAAATATAATAATTTAATGGCTGTTGCATACTAAATATAAGATTAAAAATTACTACAGATTCCAAAAAATTGATTTATTTAAAGCTCATCTCATTAAAATCACAAAACTCGCTACGCTCAAACAGTTGTGATTTTTAGCATTCGATGTCGCTTTATAAATCTAATTTTTCTCCATAATTTCCGTAATTTTTAATCTATATTCTTTTTAATAAAATGTAGCAGTCTTTTTATTTTCTAATAGATATTAAATTGTTAAAAATTGGTAAATTGCTCTTGTATTTTAACTAAGATTTTGTTATCATATTAAATATTTAAAATCATTTATAAAAAGAGGTAGAAAAAATGGCAAAAAATAAAAGACTTTCTTTACTGTCATTAATAAGTATCGGTATTATATTTTTATTTATCAGTTTAAATAAAAATACAACTATTAGTGCACCTGAAAAAATTATAATTTTACACACTAATGATGTTCACTGTCAGATCGATCAAAAGAAAAATAAAGACGGAATTGTTACTAATATTGGCTATGCTGGTGTCTTGGCATATAAAAAAGAGATGGAAAATCTTCACGGAATCAACAATGTTACTTTGGTAGATGCTGGAGATGCTATCCAAGGAGGACCAATTGGTACTCTTTCTAAGGGAGAATATATCGTTGATATTATGAACTATGTTGGATATGATATAGCTTGTCCTGGAAATCACGAGTTTGATTATGGAATGGAAAACTTTTTAAAGCTTTCAACCGAAACTTCTAAAGCAAATTATATCTGTTGCAACTTTAGAGATTTAGAGGGAAATCCAATACTTTCTCCTTATACTTTAATAAAATACGGAGATTTAATTATTGCATATTTAGGAATTAATACTCCTGAATCTTTTACAAAATCTTCTCCTATATATTTCCAAGATGAAAATGGAAATTATATCTATGATTTCGCTCAAGGAGAAAAAGGACAAACTCTTTATAAAACTGTTCAAAAATATGTTGATGAGGCTATAAAAGAGGGAGCTAATTATGTTGTGGCAATTGGACATTTAGGAGATGAGGGAGCTAGTGAATATTGGTCTTCTAAATCTTTAATAAAAAATACTTATGGAATTGATATATTTATCGACGGACATTCTCACGAAGTTTATTCTGAAATCTTAAAAAATAAAAAAGGTAAAAATGTTTTACTTGCTCAAACTGGTACAAAACTTCAAAATCTTGGTAAGATTACAATCAATACTAAAAATAAAAAAATAACTTCTGAATTTATATCTAACTATAAAGCACAAGATGAAGATGCTGTCAATTACATCGAGGGAATAAAAAATAAATTTTCCGATGTTTTACAAGAAGTTATAGCAAAATCTAGTGTAACTCTTACAACTTTAGATCCTACTACTCACAAAAGAGCTATAAGAAATAGTGAAACAAATCTTGGAGATTTCTGTGCTGATGCTTATCGTACAATGGTTGGAGCTAATATTGCCTTTATTAATGGTGGAGGGATTCGTGCTGATATTGAAGAGGGAGATATAACTTATGAAGAAATCATAAATGTTCACCCATTTGGAAATGAAATCTGTATGATTGAAACTACTGGACAAGATATTTTAGATGCTTTAGAAGTTGGAGCTTGTGAATATCCTATAGAAAATGGTGGATTTTTACAAGTATCTGGTCTTTCTTATACTATCGACCCATCTATTCCATCTAGTGTGGTTTTTAATGAAAGAGGACAATTTGTAAAAGTTGATGGAAAATATCGTGTAACTGAAGTTATAGTTGGAAATGAACCTTTAGTTCTTAACAAAACTTATACTTTAGCATCTCACAACTATATGATAAAAAATGGTGGAGATGGTTATACAATGTTTATGGACGACAAGATGATAAAAGATTCTGTTGTTATTGATAATGGAGCTTTAATCAATTATATCACTGAAAATCTAAATGGTGTTATTGGTGATGAATATAAAAATCCAAAAGGTAGTGGACGTATTATAATAAAAGAAAATATCTCTTCAAACTCTCAAGAAGAGATAAAAAATGTTGCTTAAAAATACAAATAATTTTAAGAGCTATGTAAGTTAATGATTTTTTATTATTAACTTCTTAGCTCTTTTTTTATAAATATTTATTTTTACCTAAAAATTTTTCTAATGTAAACTTAAAAATCTTCTTCAAAAGAAAAAAGCAACCTTTCGGTTGCTCTCTCGTTATTCTTCTTAATTAAAAACTATTTTTTTAATTCTTCGAATTTTGCCCAAACTCCAGCTTTAACTAATAAAGATTTTACAGTTCTTGTAGGTTGAGCTCCATTTTTTAAGAATCCTAAGATTTCTTCTTCTTTTAATTCTACTCTAGAATCTTCTAATGGATAGTAGTTTCCTAAGTAAGCTACTGCTTTACCATCTCTTTTAGATAAGTTTTCCATTACAGCTAATCTGTAAACTGGGTTTTTTTTGCTTCCTAATCTAGTTAATCTTAATTTTAACATTTAATCACTTCTCCTTATAATTTCTATTTATTTTATTTTTTTATTTACTTGATCATTTTTTAGAAGAATTTCCTTCCATTTCTTCCCATTGGCATTTTTGGAAGTCCAGCTCCAAAGTTTGGTAATTTACCAGAGCTTAACATCTTCATCATACCTTTCATTTGTTCAAATTGTTTTAAAAGTTTATTTACATCAGAAACCTCTGTTCCACTTCCCTTAGCAATTCTTTGTTTTCTCTCTGCCTTAAGAATTTCTGGTTTCTTTCTTTCTTGTTTTGTCATTGATTGGATAATCGCTTCTACTTTTTTCATCTCTTTTTCAGCAGGAGCTAAATCTCCGATATCTCCCATTCCTGGAATCATTTTTAATATACTTCCAAGAGGTCCCATCTTCTTGATTGTTTGAAGTTGTTTTAAGAAATCTTCTAAATCAAATTTTTGAGTTTTAATTTTTTCTTCAAGAGATTTTACATCATCAGCACTTATATTTTCCTGTGCTTTTTCAACTAGTGATACAACGTCTCCCATTCCTAAAATTCTTGATGCAAGTCTTTCTGGGTGGAATAGTTCTAAATCTCCTATTTTTTCTCCAACTCCCACAAATTTAATTGGTTTTCCAACTACTGCTTTTATTGAAAGAGCAGCTCCACCTCTTGTATCTCCGTCAAATTTTGTAAGAACAACACCGTCAATACTAATTTTATCGTTAAAGTTTTTAGCTAAGTTTACTGCATCTTGCCCAATCATAGCATCAACTACTAAAAGTATCTCTTGTGGTCTAACTATTTTTTTAATCTCAGCAAGTTCATTCATTAGATCTTCATCAACGTGTAATCTACCTGCTGTATCTATTATCATATAAGTATAGTCTTGTGCTTTTGCATTTGCCCAAGCTCTTCTACAAATATCAACTGCGTCTTTGTTTGATTCATCTATATAAGCTGGAACTTGGATTTGATTTGCTAAAACTTCTAATTGTTTCATAGCTGCTGGTCTGTAAACGTCAGCTGCTACTAAATATGGTCTTTCTCCATCTTTTTTTAATTTATTAGCAAGTTTTGCTGCAAAAGTTGTTTTCCCTGCCCCTTGAAGACCTGCAAGCATAATCACTGTAGGATTTTTAACTCCTTTAGTAAGTCTTGAATTTGTTCCTCCAAGAAGTTCTACAAGCTCATCATTAACAATTTTTATAAATTGTTGTCCAGGATTAACTCCGATTAAAGTTTCTGTTCCGATAGCTTTTTCTTGAATTTTAGCTATGAAATCTTTTACAACTTTGTAGTTAACGTCAGCTTCTAGTAAAGACATTTTAACTTCTCTTAAAGCATCTTTGATGTTACTTTCTGTTAACTTTCCTTGTCCTCTTACTTTTTTGAATATACTTTGAAATCTATTTCCTAAATTTTCTAACATATTCTCTCCTAACTTAATTTTTCTATTATCTCATCAAGTTTTTCCATTTTGAAGTCTTTTTTAAGTTCTAATAATTTTTCACGAAGTTCTTTATCTCTTTGATAAAACTTTAATTTTTCTTCGTAATTTCTTAGAATTTTTATTCCTCTTTTAACATTATCATATACAGCCTGTCTACTGATTCCATAATTCTCAGCTATCTCTGTAAGTGATAGATCCTCTTCAAAATATTCAATCAAATATTTGCTTTGTTTTTCTGTTAAAAGAACTTTATAATAATCCAATAGAATTCCTATTTCTATCATCTCTTTTAATTCCATTAATATCACCAAGATATTATATTAGATTTTCAAAAGTTTGTCAAGTATTTTTTCTTTACTTTAATAATTTTTTTATTATTTTTAGATTTTTTTTATTTTTCTTCGTCTAAATGAAAAATTAATATTTTGGAGGTTATAAAATGAGAAAAATTTTAAAATTATTATCTATTGGAATACTTTCGCTTTTTATTTTCTCAGTTAGTTTTTCAGCGGATGATTATCAAAAAGATATGTTGTCTCTTGTGAATATTGAAAGAGAAAAGGAAAATCTTTCTCCTCTTACTCTTGATGAAAAACTTAATGAAATTGCAAAAGATAAAGTAAATCTTTTAATAAAAGAGGAAAAACTTAATCATCTAGCTGGAGGTTATAAATCTTTAGGGGAATTTTTGAGAACTTATGATGTAGAATTTCTTATGGCTGGAGAAAATATAGCTAGAAAAACAAGAACAAATGAGGAAACTATGAATCTTTGGTTAAACTCAAAAGGTCATAGAGCCAATATTTTAAATAAAAGTTTTACAAATATAGGTATTGCTAAGGATAGTGATGAAAATGGAGATATCTATTGGGTACAAATTTTTATAAAAAATAAATAAAATAAAAAAACTATTGTAAATTTAAAAAATAGATTAAATTTTAGAGAAGAAAACTTTAAGAATTACGGAAATTACGAAGAGAAGTTAGATTAACAAGGACTTATTGAACGCTAAAAATCTCAACTGTTTGAGCCTTGGCGAGTTTTGAGATTTTAGTGAGATAAACCGTAGTTAATCAACTTATCGTAGTCTGGAGTAATTCAAAGTTTTCTTTTCTTTATCTATTTATAAAGATACAATAGCTCTATTTATTTTTTATTCAATTACTTTATATTTTTCTGGAACTTCCAAATCAGTCATTCCTAAATATCCTTTACCAAATACATAAGTATCTTGGTAAGTAAATACATAGTTTTCTCTTTCTACTTCATTACTATCAACAAAGTAGCTTCCGTTCCAACCAGCTCCTGGAGTATTATCTTCTAAACTTTTCATAATAGCATCAAAGTCAAGAAGTTCTTCTTTCTCCTCTATAACATTTACTGCGTGATCAGCTAATGCTTGAGCTCCTGCAAAGTTATAAGAATATGCCCAAGTTCCCATTCTTCCACTAGCACCTTTATTAACTACTGTTTTTTCAACTTTAGCTAATATTTTTGGCCAGTTTCCTTTTTCGTCATCACTAAATTTAATTCCTAAAGCTCCTGGATATCCCATTGTTGGAGATGGTAATTCAGCTTCTACAAAATATCCTCCCTCTTCAGCAACTCTTTTTAATAAAGGTTCTGTATGAGCATCGTTTGTACAGAAGAATGCAGTATCTTTTCCATATTGTTTTAACCAGTTAGGTACTTGCTCTAATATATATTGTTGAGCTCCTGCTACCCCAACATCACTTACTGGATCTGGAGCAGAAATGTCATAGAATCCCATTCCTAGATCTTCAGCAGTTTTTTTCATAATATTTCTTCTTCTTGAAATTAATTCATAGCTTAAATGTCTTGGGAAAGATATATGAATAAAGTTTTTAGCTCCCATATCTTTTGCTGCTTTTACTATTAAATATCCTCTGCTTATTGCATCTTGATCCATTACTAAGTCTGCTGCGTCAGCTATCATTTCTGGATCTTCGTGAGGCACATTTGCAAGTAGTAAAATATCAGGTCTTTTTTCTCTAACTCTTCTAAAAGCTTCAACTGTTCCAGGTATAGCTTCTGTCATAATTATAGCTTTCATTTTTGGATCATCTGCAAGAGAAGCGATTTGAGTTATAGTAGTTTCCATCTCCTGCATAAAGTTATATGGATAAGTTAAGTGAATAACTTTTCCTCCATCACTTGCTTTTCCATATTTTTTTAGTATTGCTTCTGCTCCTCTTAATGAGTCTTCAGATTGAGGTACTGTTCCACTCAAAACTCCAATATGATAGTCTGATTCTGCAAAAGAAACGGCTATCATTCCCATTAAAAGGCAACTAAATAACATTTTTTTCATTTGCTTTTCCCCCTAGTTTTTATTTTTATATTTTAGTTAAAATATTTTTTTAAGATTTTTTCAAATTCTCCATTTGATTTTAAAGTAGCTATAGCTTTATTTACATCATCTAATAATTGTTTATCATCTTTTCTAACAGCTATTGCATAATCTTCAGCTTCCCCTTCAGTTTCAGCTAATTTTAAACCTTTATTATTTTTTACATAATTTTTAGCAGTTTCAGAGTCAAGTACAACTGCATCTAATTTTCCATTTTGTAATGCCATAATTCCAGCATAAGCAGCACTAAATTTTTCAGATGGAAGACCCATTTCAGTTATAACTAAATCTCCAGTAAATCCTAACATAACTCCGATTTTTTTACCTTTTAAATCATCAAAAGTTTTTATATCATTATTTGTATCTTGTAAAACTATAACTTGATTTGCTGAATAATATGGTTCAGAGAAGTTAACAGCTTTTTTTCTTTCTTCACTAGCAGTCATTCCAGCTATAACTAAATCTACTTTTTTAGATTGAAGAGCTGGTAAAAGTCCGTCAAAACTCATATCTTTCATAACTACTTCTTTTCCCATTTCTTTTCCAATAGCATTGATAAAGTCAACGTCAAATCCAACCATTTGGTCTTTTTCTAAATATTCAAAAGGAGGAAACTCAGCATTTGTTCCTACATAGATTGTTTTCTTTTCCTCTTTTCCACAAGCTAAAAACATAAACATTGTAAGTAATACACCACATACTTTAAAAACTTTTTTCATAATCATACCTCCATAATTTTTATTTATTAATTAACGATTTAAAACTTTATTTAAGAACTCTTTTGTTCTTTCGTGTTTAGGATTTCCAAATATTACTTCTGGAGAATCGTCTTCTAAAATTGTTCCTCTATCCATAAAGAATACTCTGTCTGCAACATTTTTAGCAAATCCCATTTCGTGAGTAACGATTATCATTGTCATTCCCTCATCAGCTAGCTCTCTCATAACATCAAGAACTTCTTTTATCATTTCTGGGTCAAGAGCTGAAGTTGGCTCATCAAATAGAATTATTTCTGGATCCATTGCAAGAGTTCTAGCAATAGCTATTCTTTGTTTTTGTCCTCCAGAAAGTTGATCTGGATAAGCATTAGCTTTATCTGCTAATCCTACTTTTTTTAAAAGTCCCATAGCTTTTTCGTTTATCTCATCTAATTTAGCATTTTTTATTTTTAAAGGAGATAAAGTAAGATTTTCTAAAACTGTTTTATGTGGGAAAAGATTAAAATGTTGGAACACCATTCCCACTTTTTCTCTTATTTTATTTATATTTGTTTCGTCGTCCATAAGATTTTCATCATTTATATAGATAGCTCCTGCTGTTGGTTCTTCAAGTTTATTTAGACATCTTAAGAATGTTGATTTTCCACTTCCTGAAGGACCGATTATTGCAATAACCTCCCCATCTTGTATATCTACTGATATATCTTTTAATACTTCTAATTTTCCAAAACTTTTATATAGATGTTCTACCTTAATCATTTGTTTTCAACCCCTTTTCAACATTTCTCATTACTTTAGTAAATATTCCTGTCATTATTAAATAGATAAATCCAACTGCTAGTAATGGTTCTACTCCTCTATAAGTTTGGCTTGTAATGATGTTAGCTGAACGAAGAAGGTCAACTCCACCGATAAATCCAACAATTGAAGTTTCTTTTAAAAGTGTTATAAACTCACTTACAAGAGCTGGTAAAATTTTTCTTACAGCTTGAGGAATTATAACTTCTTTCATTGCTAATGAATAAGGCATTCCTAAAGCTCTTGCTGCCTCCATTTGTCCTTTGTCAAGTCCCTCAATACCTGCTCTTATTATTTCGCAAACATAAGCTCCTGAGTTAATTCCGAAAGCTATTCCAGCCGTTAAAAATACTGGCATATCTCTAAATCCTGCAAAAATTATATTTGATAAAATCATAAGTTGCACAACTGCTGGTGTTCCTCTGATTAGATCAGTATAAAGAATTGCTAAACTCGCTAATGGATTGTAATCTCTCCATTTTTTATTTTTGCTGTGTTTAAATGGACGGAAGTTACAAATTCTCATAATAGCAACTAAAACTCCCAAAATTATTCCAAGTACTGCTGAAAATAGTGTTACTCCAACTGAGAAAGAAAGACCTTGTAAAATATATTTATATCTCTCCCCTCCTATAAATATTTCTTGTAGTGTGTTTAAATATTCCAATATAATCCCTCCTAAAAACTTCTATAAATCAATTTTTTAATAAACTTAGGTAATAAAAAAAGCTTAATTTCTCTTGAAACTAAGCCTCAACATCTTAAAACATTAAAAATGTCATAAATCTATGCTCATAGGAAAAATCTTCCTAATCTTTACAAAGAAAAAACAGATATTTTTGGACAAGCTCAAAGAAACGATATTAAATTCGTTTAATAATTTCTATTCCTTTCTTGCCTGAATATAAATACCATAATTTTATCTCCTACTTTTATTTTTTGATTTAACAAATGATAGCAAATTATTTTGCTTTTGTCAAGTTTAATTTAATTTATTTTTTAAACTATTTTGATAAAAAAAGCAACGATTATAGGTAAAAACATAGCTGGTAAAATATTTGTTATCTTTAGCTTTTCTTCAGATAGTAAAAGATTTACACCAAGCCCTGCAAGAATAACCCCACCTATTGCTGTTATATCGCCCATTACACTTGGCTCTGTTATAAGTTTTAGCCAACTTCCCATAAAAAACATTAACCCTTGATAAACTACCACAACAACAGCAGAAAAAATAACTCCTATTCCATAAGTTGATGCAAGCATTAAAGACATTACTCCATCTAAAATAGATTTTATATAGATAAGACTTCCATCTCCATTCAAAGATATTTTTATTGGACCAAGAATCGCCATTGAGCCTACACAAAATATTAAAACTGCTGTAACAAATCCTTGAACTGTATTTGCTCCAGAATTTACTTTTAATTTTTTCTGTAAAAGTTCTCCAAGGTTTTTTAGTTTACCATCTAAATCTAATCTCTCTCCTATAATAGTTCCCACAACTAAATAGCAAGCTATATACATTCCATTTTTATAAGTCAGAGCATCTTTTAATCCCATTATAAAAACAAAAATTCCCAAAACTTTGATTATGGATTCTGTAATATTTTTAGATAAACTTTTTCCAAAAAATAATCCGATCAAACTTCCTACAACTATAAAAATTCCATTTAAAATTATTATTGACATCTTATCCCCCCTTTGTTCAATAATTTTTCTTTATTATAGCAAAATATTATATGAAATTACAGTAATTTTTATATTTTTTTCTTTTAAATCCAACTAAATAATGATATAATTTTTCTATCACTTAGAAAAAGGGGGACTAAAAATATGATAAGTTTTAGCAATGATTACAGTGAGGGAGCTCACATTAATATTATAAAAGCTTTAACAGAAACAAACTTAGAACAAACAGTTGGTTATGGTGAAGATATTTATACTTTAGAGGCTTATGATAGAATTAAAAAATCTTTAGATTGTGAAAATTGCCATATAAGATTTTTAGTTGGGGGAACTCAAACTAACTTAGTTGTTATTTCTCATCTTTTAAGACCACATCAAGCTGTAATATCTTCTGACCTTGGACATATAAATGTACATGAGACAGGAGCTATTGAGGGAACAGGACATAAAGTTTTAACAAATAAAGGAGTTGACGGAAAATTAACTCCAGAACTTATAAAAGAAGTTTTAGATATTCACACTGACGCTCATATGGTACAACCAAAAATGGTTTACATCTCTAACCCAAATGAGATTGGAGCTATCTATTCTAAAAAAGAGTTAGAAGATATCTATTCTTTCTGTAAAGAACACAATCTTTATTTCTATATTGATGGTGCTAGACTTTCTTCAGCTATCGCCTCAACAAAAAATGATATAAAATTATCTGATTATAAAAATCTATGTGACGTATTATATATCGGTGGTACAAAATCTGGAGCTTTATTTGGAGAGGCTGTTGTTTTCTTCAATACTTCTTTAGTTGGAGATTTTCAATATACAATAAAATTAAGAGGAGCTTTACTTGCAAAAGGTAGACTTTTAGGAATCCAATTCAATGAACTTTTCAAAGATAATCTTTATGAAAAAATTGGAAGACATGCCAATGAAATGGCTCTAAGACTTAAAAATCTTTTCACAGAAAATGGAATAGAATTTTTAAATGATTCTTATTCAAATCAACTTTTTGTAATTTTGCCTAATAATATGGTAAAAGAGATAGAAAAAAAATATATAATAACTTATATAGGAAAACATGATGAAAACAGATCTGTTATTAGATTTGTTACTTCTTGGGCTACAACTGATGAAAACATTGATTCTTTTGTAAAAGATTTCAATGAAAATTATAAATTTATAAAATAGGTGAAAAATATGGAAGAGAAAAAATTATCAGAACTACTTAACTTAGTAAAAAGAAATATTAATCTTAGTGATTTAGGAATACTTTATGCACACAATGGATATGATGATGAAAGATACAGAGAGTTAAAAGAAATAAATCTTAGAATTTTAGATATTCTAACTAATGAGGGTGTATCTTTAGAAAAGTTAAAGGATTTTTATCTTCCGATTAAAGAATATCCTACACCAAAAGTTGAAGTGAGAGGTCTACTTCTTAATGAAAATAATGAAATTCTTATGGTTGAAGAAAAACTAGATCCTCAGAAATGGTCAATCCCCGGTGGTTGGTGTGATATAGGTTTTTCTCCAAAAGAGGTTGTTATAAAAGAGATGAAAGAGGAAACAGGACTTGATGTGGAGGTTTTAAAAGTTCTTGCTATCTATGATAAGAAATTTCATAACCACCCAGCAGAACCATTTTATACTTACAAGATAGTTTTCCTTTGTAAAAAATTAGAGGGGTCTTTAAAAACAACTTTTGATATTACAAATGTAAAATATTTTAGTCTTGATAATCTTCCTCCACTTTCTACTCCTAGAATATTGGAAGAACAAATCAGACATCTTTTTAATCTAGCTACAAATAACATAAAAGAAACATACTTTGAATAAGAAAAAAGGGATTGCTATAAATTTATATAATGTACTGCACCCAAAATCTTAGACAACTAAGATGGAGGGTGCAGTTTTTTTATGGCTAAACTAACAAAAGAACAAAAAA